>JAESSZ010000598.1 GCA_016763875.1 Nannocystaceae bacterium | reverse complement strand
TGAGCCGAGGCATGCGGCAGCGCACCAAAATCGCCCAGGCGATTGTGCACGATCCGAAAATAGTGCTGCTCGACGAGCCGCTGACCGGGGCCGACCCCATCGCGCGTGCCGATCTCATCGCGCTCGTCGAACAACTGGGTGCCGAAGGCCGGTGCGTCGTGATCTCGAGCCATGTCCTGCACGAGGTCGAGGCGATGACGCATCGCGTCGTGCTGATCCGCTTTGGGCGGCTGCGAGCGCGCGGAGACATCATGCGTTTGCGTGCCCTACTCGAAGACCGTCCCTACCGGATCCGGCTCGAAGTCGACTCGCCCCGGGCATTGGCGGCGCTTCTCGTCACACGACCCTCTGTTGTGGCCACCGAGATAGTCGCTAGTGACGTAGTCGAAGTCACCACGACCAATCTCGAGCTGGCCAGTGCGGAGATCCCCGCATTGGCGCAGCAGCACGGGATGACGCTACGGAGTTTCTCTTCGCCGGACGCAGATCTCGAGAGTCTGTATCGCTACTTGGTCGAGTCATGATCACCTCATCGGCATCTCGTGCGTTCTTCTGGGCGCGTTTTCACTTCGGCCGGCATCTTCGTAAACCGGGGACTTGGGCGTGGATCGGCGGGGTGGCGTTCGTCGCTGGGCTTCTACGCGCGTTCGGTGGCTCGCCAACGACGATCGCCAACCTTGTGATCCTGTACGCGGTCCCGCTCGCGGCGCTGTCATTTGGCACCTCTGCGATGCGCGAGGAGATCGAGGACCAAACCCTGACCTACGTGTTCACGCGGCCGATCGATCGTGCGTGGGTTTATGCCGCACGAGTCGCCGCCACGATTGGCGTAACGATGCTGATTGGCGCGGGCGGGGCACTGTTTTCGGTGTCGTCGGTGACCGGTGGCATTCGCACCTTCGCGGCTGCCGTGGGCTCGGCGGCCGCGTACACGGCTTTCTTCGCGCTGTGCGGGGCCTTGTTCAAGCGTCCCGCGTCGTTTGGCCTGGTGTTCGCGATCGCTTGGGAGAGCGGCCTCGGGGCGGTCCCCGGGTTTCTGACGCAGCTCACGCTACGAACCCACCTTCGCAACCTCGCGGACCTACGCCCCACCAACGCGCTGCTGAGCGCGTTATGGTCGCCGCCTCATCTCGTGGTGAGCATTGCTGTGATCATCGGGGTCACCGCGGTGGCGCTCACCATCGGGGGTATTTTGGCGCGAACCCGCGAGTTCGTCCTGACCCGATAGGCCGGTTCGTGCTCCCGGTTGAGATCCGCTAGCCTTGGCGACGGTGCATAGGTTCGTCCTTGCCGTGGGAGCGGTGCTGTTCATCGGCGTGCGCCTGCACGTTGTCGACGACGATATTCCCAATCCCGACATCGCCGGGATTTTGTACAACGCCGAGTTGCTGCTCGACGGAGGGCTGCCGTACATCGACACGGTCGAGGCCAAGCCGGCCGGATCGTTTTTCATGGTTGCGTTGGCGTTCGCGATGTTTGGCCGTGGCTTGCTAGCGCTGCAACTTGTGCATGTCTTGTGGCTGTTGGCTGCGGCGCCCGCGGTGTGGCTTGTGGCGTCTGAACTTTCGCGCGAGCACAGCCAACGCGTCCGGTCGGTCACGGCGGCGTTGGCAACGGCGGTCTACCTCACGTATGCGCCGATGTTCTCGTACAACTACTCGTCGTGGATGATGCCGGCCTACGCGTGGGCGGGCGCGGCCGTCCTCGTTGGTCTGCGTCGAGACAAACTCTCTTGGCATGTGCTCGCGGGCGCTTCGGCCATGGTCGCGTACGCAACCATGCAGCGGGCAGTGGTGTTGGCGGCGCTGATGCTCGCCTTTTGGGGGTGGGCGCGGCGTCTCGGTCTTGCGGGTGCACGGCCGCTGGCGTTTGTTGGCTGGGGGACCGGTGCGGCCCTCGCCTTCACGGCGCTCGCGATGCCGTATCTACTTATCGGGGAAGCGGGCGCGTTCCTGAACGGGTTGTTCCCATTCGACACTGCGCTGCGTTACACCGCGCAGTCAGACGTGGGCTTCACCACGGTCGCGCTTGGTGCCGCGACGCAGCTGGTTCAAACCTTCTGGTTTGCCGCGCTGTTGGTCGGCTTGGGAGTGGTTGCGAGCATACTGGCTGCTCGAAGCGGCGAGCAGCCGCCACGGACCGATGTCTGGTTTGTGGGCACCGCGTGGCTGGTTGCCTCGATCGCTGGGGCGGCGATCGGCGGCGGCCGTTTCTACGTGCACTACCTCGTGCAGTATGTCCCCGCGTTGGCCGTGATGGCCGCGCATCCTTCGGTCGTCGCGCTGCTACTGGGTGATGGCAGCAACCGTCGGGCGCACATCGCAACGCGTGTCGGGGTGGGGCTGGCCGTTGCGGCGCAGCTGTACGAGGTCGGCGTCGGTTCAGGACATCGCTACGGCTCCATGGCGCGGCGGTTGGGCGACGGTCGTACCGCGGCGCAAGCGGCAGGCGCTCACATCGTAGAGCGTACGCAGCCGGGCGATCGGATTGCGGCCTGGGGCTGGACGGCGTGGCGCGTCTACTACTGGGCCGACCGACGAGCCCCGGGCGCGATCTACAAACCGATGGGCACGCTCACGACGTTCAATACCAACACGGCTTTCACGCCCGGAGGCAACATCGAGTTTACGCCCGGTCCGCGCAGCGAGGAGTACATCGCGGCATTCGACGCCAACCCGCCCGCATTCTTCGTATACAGCCCGAGCTTCGTGTTGGCGTTTGGGGCCCGCCCCGACCCGCTGCAGGCATTCGGCCCGTTGAGGCAACGACTCGAACGCGACTACGTGATCGACGGCGTCTACGGCGACCTACGTCTGTTTCGTCGCCGTCCTGGGGCCTGAGAGCCGACGGAGGGCCTCGCGATGAAACGCGAAATATCCGGGGCTTTGATGCACGACCGCATCGCCCAGCGCCTCGTGAACGCGGCCCAACGCGTGGAAGGGGACCGCGGGGTGGGCGTGGTGCTCTGCGTGGTACGGCATGTTCCACATCAACCACCGCACCACCCGGTTGCTGGTCGTTGTGCGCGTGCGTTGGAGTTGGGTGCCCTGCTCGGGCAGTCCCGTGTGCTCCGCCATCAAATACAGGCCAAGCACGAGATGAGCCACGGGCCACGCGAGCATGAGTCGAACGAAGCCCGGTACGAGTGCCAACCCGAACAAACCGATCAGTCCCCAAGCGAACACTACAAATCGGCTCTCGGTCCTGATGCGGGTTCTTTGTGCCGCGCGGACAAACGGGAAAATCCGCTGCCAACTCTCGTCATCGGGAATGATGGCGCACAGCACCGTGAATCCTGCCTTACCGACCATGAGTGGAAGCCCGCTGGCGAGACTGATGTATCGCAGCAGACTCGACGGCCACCCCAGCAGTAGGTCCGGAGCGCCCGCCACTTCAGGGTCGTGCTCGCGGTCCTGGGTTTTCCGGTGGTGCTCCCAGTGAAACTCTCGAAAGAATGTCGGCGCTTGCAGCATGACAAACGCGCAGACCGTGACCGTGATCTCGTTGAGCGCCCGACTCGCAAACGCGGTGCGGTGACCCGACTCGTGCTGCGCGGCAAACAACGTGGCCAGCGCGAGCCCAGCGAGTACGACCGTGGCGATCCAGGCGGGATGGCCTGCTTTTGTGAGCACCGTCGTGGCGACCAACGAACTAGAGAACACGCCCAGTTGAAGCCCGATGCGCCACAACCCGGGCAGGTTGCGTCGCTCAAGCAGCACGGTCATCCGTGTACGGTCGGACGCTGCCGCTGCCTCCTCGAGTCCCGCGTTGTCCATCGTGAGCCGCCGAAGCTACCACGGGGGCCGTGGTGACGACGATGCTTTGCTATCTCGGGACGGTGGCCGAGCGCAGTAGGGTCGGCAAAAGGAGGCTAGGACATCCAGCCGGGGAGGGCCGCAGCTTGGCGCATCCAGTCGACCATTTGCGCGTCGTCGGGCTCGTCGTCTTCGTAGTAGTGGACGTAGCGTGTCTCGGGATCCTTCGACGTCACGGGGGGCATGGGGTCAAGCTGTCCACCGCGGAAAAAGTTGACCTTGATGTACTTTTTGAAGCAGTGGAAACCCGTGAACCAGCCATTGCCCTCGATGCCGTAGAACGGTGAGTTCCACTTCACCGCCTTGGCGACACCCGGTACCGCGCGTTCGATGAGTCCATCGATTCGGCGCGCAACGTCGCGCTTCCAGTCCGGGATCGCCTCGATGTAGGCCTGCACGAGTGCGGCACCGTCGCCCTTCGGTATCTGAGGATTGTCCCCCGACAGCAGACGCACTTTCTTCTTCGCGGACTTCTTCTTCGCGGACTTCTTCTTCGCTGCCATGTGCCTCAGTCTACTCCGCGGGCGACGTTGGGGACCAGGGCGTGACTCTCAAGGCTGGACGCCGATGGCACCGGTGATCTCTCCAATGTCGTGGAGACCAAGGTCGGTCACCACACCGTCACCACCGAACTGGATCCGACGAATGCCTGTGTTCTCGGCCCATATGACCAGGCCTTCGAGGGTGCCGCGCTGCACCCTTGTCGCCTTTCCGGGCAGCTGCGGCGGGGCGCCCACATATTCGAGCTCGCCGCGGAGTGTGATCGCAGGATCAGCGAGTGGATCGTAGTCGAGTATGTATATTGCGTTTTGCTCACCGCTGGCCACGAGCAGCACGTCTCCGAACGGAGAGGCGACCATCTCATAGGGGTTGAAGATGTCGATCGTCCCCTCGGCGATGATCGTCCCGTCCTCGACCCGACCAAAACCCACCCTGTTTGGGGCGGGCGCGAACGTTGAGGTGTCGGCGAGCACGAACATGGCGTCGTCGGGGGTGACCACGGCGGCCTGGATGACGGCGTCTTCGTGGCCGAACAAGTCCGCGGCCCCCAGCGGCGCCGCGGGGTTGCGCCAGTCGAAAACGAAAGCCTCCGCTTCGGCGGGGGCGCCGTCGAACCGGTGAGCGCCGACCAGTACCCGACCGTCGGAGGTAAAGTCCAGCGTAGAGATGAGTCGCCCGGCGACGGCGAGCCCCACTTCGCTCAGCGTCCCATCACACCCAAGTGACACTTCGTAGATGCCGCCGCCAGCCTCCGGGAAGGCTTGGTCGAGCACCCACAGTGTCTCGCCATCCGCAGACATCGTGAACGAGTGCGGGAAGAACGAGCTGTCGAACATCGCTTCAACAACGGTCACCGAACCACGCGCATCGACTTCGAACACCCCGAGGCTGTTGTCTTCCTCGAAGCCCACGCGTACTTGCGCCGCCACGCCAAAGCGCCCGTCGGGGGTCAATCGAATCGGTCCGTCAAACGCTCTCCCCATCTCGAACACGGCGCCGGGCGGTGAAAGCGTGCCGTCTTGTGCGAGTTGGAGCACCGTGTAGCGCTTGCTTTGCTCGAGGCCGTCGAACGGGAGTGAAACCACGACGGAGCGCATCCGGTCGGCGGGCGGCAGCGCGGCGAAACAGCCACTGG
>JAESSZ010000597.1 GCA_016763875.1 Nannocystaceae bacterium | reverse complement strand
TTTTCACCCGCGAGAGGGTGGAGGGCAGGCGGCGCCCACGTCTATTCGTTGCGTTCGCTCGGTTCCGGAAAGAGCTGCTTTGGCGCGAACGAGACCTCAAATCTCTGAGAGTCGCGTTCAAAAATCGCTGTAACCGATCCCTCGTGTCGTAGACGATCACGAAGTGCGCACTCACCGGTGAGGTCGAGGTCGTCGAGCCGAACCCCGGCGAGCTCGACAACTTGGTCTCCTACGCGGACACCCGCTCGCGCGACCTCGGATCCTTCGATCAACACACCCACCGTGTAGTGGTCCCCCTGTCGGCTGAAGCCAAAACCCAGACTCGGGTTTCGTTTCGAGCGGCCCTCGGGGCGTGGAAGCAGTCGGATCTCCGCTCCGGGTCCATCGATGGTCACGAGGTACTCGCGCAGCAAGCCGTTGCCCAGGTTGACCAAGTCGTGGTCCGTCGCCATCGCAAGACCCCGCACCAGTCCAACTTCTTCGGAGCCGATCGAGAGCACGGTTTGGAAGAAGACTCCGCCCTCGATAGGACCGGTGGCGTCGAACATCGCGACACCCTGAAAGGGGAAGACGACGGCGCCGGGAACGAGCAACGTTTCGAGCAGAGAGTTCGCAACGGTCATCGAGGCCGCGGATCCGGTGTCGATGAGTACGGGTGTCTCGCGTCCCGCGAGCCCGACACTGGACAGGAAAACGAACTCTGGGCCCGGCCTCACCTCTGCATGGAACTCGCCGTCTTGCATCGGCGCGGGAGTGCTTTGAAAGCGGACACGCTTCGCCTCATGGTCGATGACGGTGACCACTTGCCATAAAACGTCGGCCGCCAACACGCCATCGAGCCGATAGGGTCCGTCACAAGTCTCCTCTTGCTTGCGCCCTGGGACGACATAGACCCACCGAGGTTCGATCTCGAGACCGCCCACCCGGGTGCGCGGCAGCAGTGTCGCGGGCATGTGAGTCGTTGACGACATGGCCTGGACAGGTTGCGGGCGTGTCTGCGCGAGGCCGAGCTCCTTGGCAACGTCGGCGGTGATCGTCCCAATCGAAGCTCCCGTGTCGACCGCCAACCGCAGGGGGGTGTCCCGGCCTTCGACGAATGCGTCGACCACGATAAGTCCGCGGGCGGCGGAGAATGAAACGACCGAAGGGTCTTGGCTGAACGCGACACCTGGCGGGATCCACTTTGCGGGCGTGCGGGCGTAGCTTGAACGCGGGGGAGTCGCGGCGCTGGGCACGGTCGCTGGCGCTGCGCTACACCCGAGTGTCGCGGCGATGGCGATCCCTCGGGCGGCTCGGGCACTGCCGATCATGGCTTTGGCTCCCGCACCCAGTTGCTGGTGCCTTGCTGCGTCACTCCTTGTTCCTTGAGCCGAATCGCGGACTTCGGCGCTCTTAGGGCCGTGGGGATCAGGATAACCGCAAGTGTCGTCGCTTTGGTGGGGCTGGGTTGGCTAGCGCCCGTGGGTTCACAGCTCGCGCAGGCTTGCGGAGGGACGTTCTGTGATGGCCTCCCCAATGCTATGCCGGTCGACCAGACCGGAGAAACCATTCTGTTTGTCGTCGATGATGGTTTCATCGAGGCCCACATCCGCCTTGAGTATGACCCCAAGGGCGCAGCGGAGCGCTTTGCTTGGCTCGTACCGGTCGCCGCGATCCCTGAGTTGTCGGTGGGCTCGGAAAGCCTGCTGTCCAGTCTCGATCTGGCCACGGTGCCGCTATACGGGTTCACGACCAACAACGAGCCTTGCCCCGACGTGGATGGCGACGTTGATCCGTGCGATGAGGACGATGGCGGTCGCGGGGAGAAGCTGGACGTTGGTGATGAGGGTCCGCCGAGCGAACCTGACGTGGTCTCGCACGAGACCGTAGGCGCCTTCGAGATGTTTGTGCTCGACGGTGGGGACGCACAGGGGGTGATGCAGTGGCTGGGCGACAACGGATTTGCGCAGGATCCCGCAGCAGAACCCATCATCGCCGAGTACCTGGACGAAGGGCATCTGTTTGTTGCGTTCAAGCTCGCGCCGGACGCAGACGCCAGCGAGATTCACCCCATCACGTTGCGGTACGCGGGGGAGCAACCCTGCGTGCCGATCCGACTCACGCGAATCGCGGCGGTCGAGGATATGGCGATCCGTACATACTTCTTGGGCGATGCCCGAGTTGTGCCCAGCAACTATCGGCACGTGGTGCTCAATCCGCTGAAGCTGGACTTCACCAACTTTGCCGCCAACTACCGGGAGGTTGTGACGCAGGCCGTGGACGAGGCTGGGGGCCGCGCATGGGTGACCGAGTTTGCTGGGGACAGTGCAGTGGTCTCGCCCCAGGGCATTGTGGAAGCGGACTGGTCTGCTGACGTACTCGCTACTGCGACGGCGATGGAGGCGGTTGCCGCTGCGACGACGCTGGGCAACGTCGATTGCTCGGGTCCCGCGTGCGTATGGAATAGCCCGCTGCTCGCGGGGATCTTGGCCGAGCACCTGCACCTTCCGGAGGACTTCGATCTCGACGCCCTGTGGGTTTGCCCCGAGTGCTTCGAAGACACGCTGGCTGCCGTGCCATGGGATCCGCGGGCGTTTGTCTCGGACGTCGCAACCCGCATCATCGAGCCCGCTAAGCACGGGGTTGCACTGCTGGCACGGTTTCCAGTGCTGACTCGAATGACCACGACGCTGTCGCCACACGAGATGCTGGAGGATCCGATGTTTCAGGAAAATCCCGACATGCCAGACGTGTTCCGTGGTCAAGAACTCGGCGTCCTCAACAGTTTCTGCTCGGGTGAGCGGAGTTTCAGCGTGCCGGACGGACGGTTGGTCGCGTTACCAGGCGCATCGTGGCCCGATATCGAGCCGGAGCTTATGCCGTACGCCGCGCGTATCGAGGAGATCGCGGCAGCAGGTGCGCCCATGGTCATCGTCGACAACGAGGTACGCATCGATGCCCTGCTCACTCGCTTCAACGAAACCAATAATGTCCGAGTTCCATTGGACGTCGCGTGCGGTGGGGATACTGGGGAGCCGTCGGGCTCGGGTGGGCTGTTGGGCGGACCGACTCACGTTGAGAGCGCCGATGGCGGGTGTGCGTGCGCAGCCACGGCGACGCCGCGACGGCTCGGTTGGGGCTGGTCGCTTCTCGCGTTGGGACTGCTGTGGTGGCCCCGTCGGCGGGTCTTCAACCTGGGTGGCTAGCGAGCCATACATCGAGTTCGGCGCGAGCAGACTCCTGGCCTTCGAGCTCGGCGTAGCGCTCGCGTGCCGATTCGACGAGTGCGCGCGCCCGCGCCGGATCACCCTTCGCCGCGAGCAGGGTGACTGCAAGTTCGTACTCAACACGCCCGCGAAGTTCTTCCGCCGATTGTGCGGCGGCCGCCACAACCAACGCCCGCTCAAGTAGCACGATGGCCTGCTTGGGATCGTCGGCCTCGCGGTACGTCACCGCCAACGACTCGAGCGCAAAGGCTACGCTTCGAGGGGCGGTCGCCCCGTGCGTATCCCGGATCTGTAGCGCCCGTCGCTGGTTGGCGAGTGCCTCTTCGAACTCGCCCTGCATCCGCAGCACGTTGCCGAGGTTGGTCAGCGTCAGCGCGATGTCGGGGTGGTCCGGAGGAAGCTCCTTTTCGTAGATCGCCACGACTTCGCGGTACGCCGCCGCCGCACGCTCGAGGTCTTCGCGCCCTGAGTACATCGTGCCGAGGTTGTTGAGCGTCCGCGCAATGTCGCGTGGCTCGCTGACCTTGCGCTGTAGGACAAGCGTTTGGCGATACATCTCTTCGGACTCGTCGTCGCGTCCACCTTGGATGTGCACGACAAGCGCAAGGCTCGATAGTGTCGACGCCGTTTTGGGATGGCCCGGCATCGCGACCTTCCGGATATCGTAGGCACGCTGAAATAGCCGCTCTGCTTTGGCGTAGTCGCCCTGCTTGAACGCGACCGCCGCCAGGTTGTGCACCGGGGTTGCGACGCGGCGATGCCTGGGGCCGTACGCCTTCTCGTGAATCTCGAGCACGCGCTGATGTATGCGCTTGGCCTCTTCGTAGTCACCATGCTCGACCATGGCCCCCGCCATGTTGGTCAACGAGGCGGCCACCAGCGGATGCGCACCGCCGTAGGCAGCCTCAAGCCTCACAAGGGCACGCTTGTGGTGTTCGATAGCCTCGTCGAGGCGACCGCGCCTACGTAGAACGATCCCGAGATTGTCGATCCCGGTGGCGCTCTCCACCGTATCCGCCTTCCCGGCCTTCTCCAGGTATCGCAACGACTCTGTAAATGCGGCCTCCGCGTCGTCGTACCGTCCGGCGAGGTTGAAGGTCGCCCCGCGGTTGTTAGCCAGGCGAGACCTTAGATAAGGACCGGCGGCGGTGCGATCGAGTTCAGCCTGAGCGTAGTCGGCCCACCACAGGCCCTTCGAAATGTCGGCCTGCTTGGCTCCCAGCAGGTACGTCAGGTGCACGGCGGCGCGCACCTGGATCTCAGAGTGCTGACTCTTGTGCGCGAGCCAAGCTGCCTCGGCGAGGACCTCGCTTCCCTTGGCAACCTCGCCCATGTTCGCGTGAGCCCGGCCAAGCCAGTACTTCGCCTCGGCAATCAACGGCGCGTAGCCGATGCGTTCGGCGGACCCTATGACCGACTGCGCCAGGGGAAGCGCCTGGGCGTGCAGGCCCGTGCGATCCAGTGCGGCAACTTCGGCCAGGCGGGTGCGCTCCTGCTCCACCTGCTCGGTGACGGCAGGGTCGGTTGGTGGCGGAACCTCGGCGTCGCCGCCCAGACAGGCCTCGACTTTGGGAAGTGCCTGCACCGCCGACAGCGCGCGCTCCAGCGCTTTGGGGTCGCCTCGCTCGACAACATCGAGCAACGCCGAGAGCTGCTGCCGGCGCCCGCTGAGGCAGTGGCTACTCAAGTCGAACCACCGACTGCTCTGCTCGCCCCGGCTGGTGACTTCGCACGCATTGCGACGCGTCTCGACCCACGCTTCGGCGTACTGATCGACGGCACGCTGAACTTCGGCCTCGCTGTCGACCGCGAACACGAGGTGCGCGTCAGCAAACGTAGCGTGGAGCGTTGCCCGCCGCGCATCGTCCCACACGCCGGTCAGTTGGTGCTCGCCGCTGCAGGTGTCGCCTCCCGCAAAAGCAGCCCCCGTCAGGGCTGCGACGGCAACTGCAGACAGCGCAATAGCAGCGCCACGGGAGTTCTTGGCGCTGGCGCGCTGGAGTTCGGCCAGCAGCGCGTGCATGGACTCCCACCGCAGCGTCGATTCGACCGCAAGCCCGCGGACAATAGCTCGGCCGATCCGTCGGGGTACCCCGCTGCCAGCCGGTATCTCGGGTGGCCCGTCGAGTTTTGCGTTGGCGATGGCCGCGAGGGTATCGGCGTCGCCAAACGGGCGCGCGTCATACAACGCTTCGAACAGGGTCACGCAGTAGGCGTAGACGTCGGTCTGCACCGTCGCGGCTTCGCCCCGGTATTGCTCTGGGGCCATGTAGTTCGGAGTCCCCGCCGTGGGGCCACCTCGGGCAAGGGTCGCGTGGCTCTCGTCGTTGGCGAGCACAATGCTCTCCGTGTCGGGCTCCTCGGTCGTCCCTCGTGGCTGGGTGGCGACC
>JAESSZ010000596.1 GCA_016763875.1 Nannocystaceae bacterium | reverse complement strand
GGTCGTGCCGTCAGCGTGCAAGCCAGTCCAGGACCGTTTGTGTGGCCGGCTCGGCCCACCCCAGTTCCAGATGGTTGATGTCGCTTATCACCCGCACGTCACCCAACCTCCCGATGCCGTCCGGGGCCGCGCAGGACTCGACAAAAACAATCCCGTCGCTGGGTCCGGAGAGCTCGTTGGGGATCCCAACGATGTAGTCCGCCTGGTCGGTAATCTCGCTGCACAGAAGAAACGTCTCGACCGCTGCGGGCACGCCCGCGGAGACCACGTTATCCACGAGGGACGCCTGTTCGATCGCGTACTCGATGCCATGGCCGCGGGCGGTGAGCCCGATGTACAGGCCCTCCCCGAAATAGGTCGAGAGCGTGTCGACGGTGGGGTAGGGGCCCAAACCATTGTTGGCCACGAACACTAGCGGGTATGTGTCGGACCAGTTCGCGAGCATTTGCGCCTGCCCACGAAAATAGTCGCCGACATCCGTCGGATACACGGCGTACTGACTTTGATCGATAACCTGCAGACCGAGCAGTTGCTCGTGGTGGGGGGTCGGTCCGTGGGTCATGCCAGGTGGCCAAACGGTTGTGTTCTTGGCTGAGCCGTGGCGAAAGACATAGTCCAGGCCGAGGTTGGGTGCGCCGATAAGGACGAGTTTTCGGACCTGATCGGCGTAGGGGGTCGCCCATCGCTCGCGATACGACGAGGCATACAAACGGGCGGCGAAGGCCCCCTTGGACCAGCCGACGAGGTCCACTTCTTGCGCGCAGGTCCGGGTGAGCACAACTTGCACCGCTGCGTGAATCTGCTCCGCCCACACATTGTTGTCCCCCTGGGTGTTGGGGAAGGCTATCGCGAACACGGGAATGTCGGCCGCGGCGATCGACTGCATGAGCCCTTCGCTCGGACACCTCATGTCTCCGCACCCGTACGGACCCTGCTCACCGGGGTTGGCCCATGTGCGATCGGGTGGATCGTCGGCGCCATGAACAAGCAGCACTGGCGTGCCCGAGGCCCGCTCCCAGCCGGGGCCGTACTCAAGTAGGAACGTGTCGGGCCCGGGCTTGGGAGCGCGACCGAAAAACTCCAGCGCCTGACCGGTCTGCTCGCTCCGCGAGTCCGGGAAGAACGGGTCGTCCGGGAACTCCGTCCCGTCGAATTGCCAGCGCTCGACTCGCTGCCAGCCATGCTCGATGGCGTCGTACGTGGCCTGCCGGGTCGCGTTCGGCACTGCGCCACGGGCACAGGCGTCGCCGGTGGTGCCGGAGTCGCCCTCCGTCTCGGATTCATCCGCTGGCGGAACGTCCGGCGTGGACACGGTCGTGCTCAAGGCTGCGCTCGTAGTGCCGCGAGCGCGAGTGTCTGATCCTATCGCCGAAGTCGTGCTGGTGCTGGATGAGTCGCCACCGGTCGTGGCGCCGGTCTGTCTGCTCCCGTCCCCGCAGGCGGGTCCACCCATGGCTCCGGTGACAAACGCAGCGACGAGACCGGAGATGGCGTGGGGCTTTGCGGACATGATCCTCGAACCCAGATTGCCGCGAATGACCCGACTTTGCCATCCCCTCACAAAGACCGATTGAGACTCACGAGCGCCGGTCTGTATTGTGGTCTGCGGTCGAAATGCGTCTGACTGGCTGGGGCACCGAGTTGATAGGCTCTACGCAACGCGCATCGTGTTCGGCTGTGTCCTGGCATTGCTGCTGTCGTGCAGTGGCGCGCCGATACCCGGGAGCACCGTGCCGGGCCAGACCTTCCCCGCATTCTCGGTCGCCTTCGGGGGGACTTAGAAATCCTCGTCGTCAACGAGGGCGACCATCAGCCGATACAGTTGGTTGCCGACCGCCTCGTACGCACCAGCCAACTCGGCGACGACGAGTGCGCGCTCGAGCTGCGCCCGGGTCGCTGTACCGGTGCCCTCGTTGGCGCCGCGGCGTTGGGCGGCCTCTGCGGCGTTGAGGTGGATCTCCCGGGCACGTAGGGTCTCGAGCGACGCCGTTCCCGTGCCCGCCAGCAACTCCTGCGCGTCGTGAATCCCGGCCGCGATGCCTTGATGAAGCTGCTGGAGGTTGCCGTCTTGGTCCGGCGCCACGGTCACGCCACGGTCCGCGACACGACCGACGACGGTGAGCAGCTGGGTGAGTCCAGTGTCGATGGCAAGCAACGAGCGAAGCGTAGGGAGCTGGGAGAGGTCGGCGCGGTCGAGGTGTGCGTCGACGACTTGGCGTGCACCCTCCAGCTCTCCCTTCGCGG
The DNA here is from genome assembly GCA_016763875.1 of Nannocystaceae bacterium. Classification (GTDB taxonomy): domain Bacteria; phylum Myxococcota_A; class Polyangia; order Nannocystales; family Nannocystaceae; genus JAESSZ01. The sequence goes on along the minus strand of JAESSZ010000596.1, from coordinate 894 downwards.
ATGTATTTGCGCCCGCCTTGCCCGACAAAGCCTGCTGCATGAATCTCAGCGCTCGCTCATGTTTGGCGAGCATGTCGTGCAGCGGAGGCACGCTCGCGACGCGTTGTGCACGGGGAAGCGCGCGCGACATCGCTGCGCTCAACGGCCGGACCAAGGCCATGCTCGCCAACGTCCCGACGGTCTGCAGCAGCACGCAGGCGACCGCCAAGTGCGTCGTCGCGTTCGGATGCAGGATTTTCTTGCCGTACGCGACGGCCATCGGGTCGCTGCCCAGGAGCGTCTCAACCAAGGGGGAGGTCCACGGCAGTACTACCCACATCACGATCACGGCCATGGCCGACACCGTGAGATGCGTGAGCGCGACCCTTCGTGACGTGGTGCCAAACGGCCACGAAACCAGCAACGTACCCATCCCCGAACCCAGCGGGGCGCCCGCCAAGATCGCGAGCGATTGGTCGATGTCCAGAAAATTGGTCGCCTGCGTAAGACTGACCACGATGAGCAGCAGGGGTCCCGGTCCTTGCGCGACGAAACTTGCCGTGGCACCGAGCAACGCCGCGACCACTAGCCCCTGCAGCGTGCTGGGGTCGATGTTCCCCAGCTGTAATGCCCACGTGTGCTCTTCGGCCAGTGGCGCAAATCCGGCCCGCAACATCTGAACGCCGATCAGCAGCACGCCAATGCCAACGACGAACTCGGCGGCAGCCTGTCCCCGCCGACCACGACCGGCGGCGTAAAGCAGCACACCAAGCAGGATCAGGATCGGCGCGTCCTTCGTGCCAGCCAGGGGCAGAATCGCTGCGACCACCACCGCACCAAGGTGGGCACCGACGACGAATGCAACCGCGGACGAGAACGCCATCAGCCGGCGTTCGACCGCGGGAAGCGCCACGG
>JAESSZ010000595.1 GCA_016763875.1 Nannocystaceae bacterium | reverse complement strand
CGCGAGCCGCAACGATGCTTCGGCGGCTAGCCAGGTATGACACCCGCTCTAGCGGAACTCGAAAGAGCGTTCGCCACGCTGGATGGACTGCAGCTCGGCCCGGAGTGCTTTGGTGCTCGGACCCGTCTGGCCGGTGCCAACACGAACGACCTCACCGTCGATGATGAGCTCGCCCACGCCCCCGAGGATCGCAGCCGTACCAGACAGCGCCATCTCGCCCGTGGGGCGCGCCGCCCATGCGCGCAGATCATCGATCGTGACTTCACGTTCCTCGACCGTCCACTGACGCGCACGCGCGAGCTGCAGCAGACTGTCTCGGGTGATCCCGTGCAGGAATGCGTCGGTCTGCGCCGGAGTCACCAGGTGGCCCTCGTCCAGCAGCAAGAAGTTGGCGGCCCCCGTCTCTTCGATCGCTCCGGCAGCGGCGAACAGAACCTGGTCGGCGTTCCAGTCCTGTCGCGCCCGAGTGAGCAGGCCAAGCGCCATGCAGTAGTTGGCGCCCGCCTTGACGACACCAAACTGCGGGGTTGTACGGGGCACTTGGGTTTCGACGAGGATCCGTAAAGGATGCGACGGAAGATACTCGCCGACCGGACTTGCAATCACGTAGAGCGCTGCGGTCTTGGAGGGTCTGCCGGCGGCACCCACGTTGGGATCGGTGCCGATCAGGGTGGGCCGCAGGTACAGCGAGCCCGGAGCCGCTGGCGTGATGTCAGCGTTACGCGACACCGCCAAAGAGAACAACTCCTCGCACAATGCGGTCGGCGGCACGGGAAGGACCAGACGTTCGGCGCTGCCCTGGAAGCGAGTGATGTTCTTGTCCGCTCGGAACATCGCCACGCTGCCGTCCGGCTGGCGATGCCCCTTGAGCCCCTCAAAGCAGGCGCTGGCGTAGTGCAGTGCGTGGGTCTGCGGCCCAAAGTGCACGGAGTTCAGTGGCACGACCTGCGCGCTGCTCCAGCGTTGTCCGTCGAAACGGGCGATCGGAAGGTGCTCACCAAAGACCGAACCGAAGGGAGCTTGGGTGACATCTTGGGTCATCGACAACTCCGCGAACCTGCCACGAATGGGCGCCGCGCGACAGCTCGCCAGCGCACTTTTTCTTCATGCGTTTCATGCGCCACCACGGCTGTGGTGCGAGACGCCAAGTTGCTCTGGGTCGGTGCGTTGGCGGTCCTGCGGCCGATGTTCGCCCCGAAAGTCGGCAGGGGCTGTCAGCGCCGCTCGAACACATCACTGGGCCAGGCGACTCGTCTCATTTGTCGAGCAGGTCCGGCGCGACGTAACGTTGGCGTCGATGGCGAAACCCGAGGATGCCTTCTCTCGCACCCTCGACGCGCTAGAAGCAACGTTGGCGCCCCACGCTCAAGGGATCGCCGCCGCACCGCGGTCGACGATCCTCCCTCCACAAGGCGACGCAGACACGGCCGGGCGCCGGGCGATCGCAGCTTTGTCAGTGCAACGCAGGGAGTCTCTTGGACCCCTCGTGGCCATCGAGGGCACGCTCGGAAGCGGCGGCATGGGCATTGTCCGCCTGGCGACCCAGCTGAGCATGGGCCGCAAGGTGGCGGTCAAAACGCTGAAAGGATCGGTCGACGGGGAGGCCGCCGCACTGTCAATCCTTCGCGAGGCCTGGCTGATGGGCTCGCTTGAGCATCCAAACATCATACCGGTGTACGACGTCGGACTCGACAGCAAAGGCAAGCCCCTCATCGTGCTCAAGCGGATCGAGGGGGCGGACTGGAGCACGCTCATCGGCGATGCCGCCGCGGTTCGAAAACGCTTCGGGGTGGACCTGCTCGAGTGGAATCTTCAGACACTGCTGCCGGTCTGTGCCGCGGTCCAGTTCGCCCACGGCAAGGCAATCGTGCACCGCGATCTCAAACCCCAGAACGTGATGATCGGGGAGGTCGGGGAGGTCTACGTCATCGACTGGGGGATCTCGGTGAGCTTGCGACCCGATCCTAGCGGTCGACTGCCCCACGTCGGGGACTGCCACGACCTCGCCGGAACTCCCGCCTACATGGCGCCAGAGATGATGAACGGCGACCCCTCGCAGCTCGGCACGCACACCGATGTCTATCTGCTCGGGGCGATTTTCTACGAGCTTCTGGTTGGACGGGCGCCGCACCGAACCGACTCGCTTGAGGCGCTGATCAAGAGCGCGACTCAACCTCCGGAACTTCCATCGCAGGTCCCGGCCGTGCTGGCCGACATCTGCGCGCGCGCGATGGCACCCGATCCTGCCGACCGTTTTGCCGACGTGGTCGCCCTCTCCGCCGCAATCAAGGACGCTATCAGGCACCAGGGCTCGACACGCCTCGCCGCACGCGCGCAGCTTCGTCTGGACGAGCTGCAGACCGCCGCGCACGCCGTACTCGATGACACCGCGGCGGCCAACCGCATGGAGCTATATAGCTTGCTCGCGCAGTGCCGCTTCGGATTCCGCGAGGCGCTCGACGCTTGGCCGGACAACGAGGCTGCAAAGGGCGGGCTGCAGCAGGCCGTGACCACGATGATCGAGGTCGAGCTGGCTGCCGGGAATCCGGATGCCGCGGGGCTTCTGCTCCCTGAGCTGACGGACCCCCCGCTGCAACTGCAGCAACGGATTGCCGATGCGGCCGCATCGGAGGCGGACGAGCTCGCCGCCTTGCGCCACAATGCCGCTCAGCACGACATGGCCGTCGGCTCTCGCACCCGGGCGTTCGTGATCGGAACTCTGGGCGCGATCTGGACCGTATTCCCGCTGCTCGGCTACCTCATGGTTCGCCCAGTCCCGCCCTGGACGACCACAGCGGCAACGAGTGGGTTCCTGCTTCTCACCTGTGGTCTAGGGTTGTGGGCCCGCGAATCGCTGACCAAAACTGCGATCAACCGCGGCGTGTTCGGGTCCGTTGTCGCGCTACTCGTGGTGGAGCTATTGGTCTGCGGCGTCTCGTGGCGGATGGGCCTTCCGCCCCCCTTGCAGCACGTGCTCCACGTCGCACTCTGGCTAACGACCTGTACGATCGTTGCCGTAACGGTGGACCGACGCTTGGTGGTTGCGGCGGTAGGCTACGGCGCCGCGCTCGTTGCGACCGCCTTGTACCCGTCGACGACCTTCGCTGCGATGGCGCTGGCCAACCTGTTGCTGACAGTGACCGCGGTCCTCGCCTGGCGGCCTAGGCAGCTGCTCACTTCATCGGCGTCCGGCTGATCGCGCGTGCCGGCAACGCGTCGCCCTCACTGCGAGGGCCCGAGCAAGGCCTCGATCTCGGACTCCATCTCCGCGACCATTGTTGTGTGATGCGCACCCGTGGCGGGCCCCGCCAAGCCATCGCACCTTTGAGGTCCGGAAACGAAAACGTGAAACGACCGTCCTTCGCCTGCTCGGACAGCGCAACGACGCCGTAGGGGTCGGCGAGGGGATCGGCATCACCGTCGCCTAGCGGGTGGGCGGTCTACGTCGCGTGGTAGCTGCCCCGCGACCAGAAGTCGCCCACGAGGCGGCCGCTCTCGTCCACCCTCGCTCGGAACAGGAACGCGTGGCCGCCATCGAAGCACGAAAGCTCCAGCGTGCCCGCCTCATAGCGACCGTCGAGATAGCGGTAGTCCCCGGTGTCCGTCATGATGGTGCCGCGAACTACCGCGCCTTCAGCACGGAAAATCCCCCTACCCGCGAACGTCGACCCGTCCTTTTCCACGAACGAGATCGCCCAATCGCCGTCGATTCGCTCGGGCACCGAATGCCCAGGCTTGGCCACCGCGCCAACAAAACGCGGAGACTCGCCGCGTACCGCGTGGAAGACCAATGGTCGACGGCCCCGTTGGCGTCGTTTTGGTCCAACGGCCCTCGAGGCTCTTGCCGTCGCCCGAGACCGTCGCGCGGATCTCCGAGTCGTACCTGTCGATCTGCAACACGAGTGTCTTGCCGATCTGGGTGGCGCTGGAAAATGGTACGCGCTCCTCGCCATTGATCGCGAACGCGGCGGCGGTGCCTTCATGCTTTTCGATGGCGATCCCGAAGGGAAGCGCACCGCCCGGCGAGGTCAGCGTCGCCCGCCACGTCCCGTAGACGGTGACCGCATCAGCGACCACTACCTCAGGCTCCTCGACGGCCCGCTTTGCTGGCGTCGCGGCCACCGGTTGAGGCTCGCGGGTGCACGACCCAAGGGTGAGGGCTGCGGCCAGCACCATGCGACGGTTGGGCGACACCGCCGGACAGTATCGACTCCGCACAACGATCAGAAGCGCCCGGCCGCGGGTGGGCCCGGAAGGTGACGTATCGCTCGAAGAACCGCATATGCCTGTCCCCCACCACGACGCCAAAACCGCATCATGCGAACATGCACAACATGGGGGTCCGCGGTGCCAACGAGACGACCGATCCTTCTGTTACGCCCGCCCCAGCGCCAAGCGGACTCAGCCTTGAGGGACAGCGGATCGCCAACCGCATCCAGAACCGGCTGTTCGACCGCGAAGACCCACTCAAGATCGGACGTTTCCTGGTGCTCGAGTTGCTCGGTCGCGGCGGCATGGGCACCGTACACTTGGCCTACGACCCCCAGCTCAATCGCCGGGTTGCGATCAAAGTACTGGCCCGCGACATCGCGGAGGGCCCCGCTCGCATGTTGCGAGAGGCGACGACGCTCGCGCAACTCAACCATCCCAACGTCGTGACTATCTACGACGTGAGCGCGACCGACGAGGCGCGGTTCGTAGCCATGGAGTACGTCGACGGCGGAACGCTGCGGCAATGGTGCGCGGATCATCGCGGTTCATCAGCCGCACGAACGCGGACCGTGCTCGGATTTGCGACCCAGGCGATCGCGGGTCTGGTCGCCGCCCACGCTTTGGGCGTGACGCACCGCGACGTCAAGCCGGCCAACATGTTGCTGGACGGACAGGGGCATCTAAAGTTGGCAGACTTCGGGCTCGCGCGAACCCCCGTCGGTCGGTCAGAGCACACAACCACCACGGGTGGTGCGACGACGGGCACACTGGGGAGCGAGACCGGGGCTGCGGGGACGCCCGCATACATGGCGCCCGAGCAGTTCGAAGGCAACTCAGACCAGCGCAGTGACCAGTTTGGTTTTTGTGTGAGCTTCTTCGAGGCGCTGTACGGGGTGCATCCATTCGGAGGAAGTCCTGCCGTCGACGGCATCGAGCCCGCCGTCTCACCGCCGGCCGCCTCGGTTCCCGCGTACGTCCGACGTGTGCTGCAGCGCGGACTGAGCACTCGGCCGCAAGACCGATACCCGGACATGCTCTCGCTGGGACGCGCCCTGCAAGCGG
>JAESSZ010000594.1 GCA_016763875.1 Nannocystaceae bacterium | reverse complement strand
TAAGTGCGGCTCCCGGTGTTTGCGGCGACGGGACGTGCGCGGGCGGCGAGAGCACGGACTCATGCGAGATCGATTGCCCGCCCTGTGGCTTTGTCGCGGCCGAGGGCGAGACCATCGACAACGGTGACGCGTGTTTTCTACTCGAAGGGCCAGCGCAGTACTGGCGCAACGAGTCCAGGGGGCACGGTGGTGATCTGAGTTGGACCAAGTCCACCACGGGCAAAGTGTTCAACTCGGTGGTCTGGGACCTTTTCTTGGAAGCGCCCGGAGACTTCAAGGTCGAGGTGTTTATCGAGCCTGGAATCGCGGGGACGCACAGGGCCAACTACCAACTGATCCACGACGGGGTCGAGGATGTTGTCGTTGTCGACCAGGCGTCCGCTTCCGGCTGGACGGACGTCGGGACGTTTGGTTTCGCCGCGGGTGGTAGGCAGTCGCTGCGCCTCGGGGACAAGACTGGCGAGTCGGGTAAGAAGATCGTCGTCGACGCCATGCGGATCACGCCCGCTGATGGCGCAATCGAGGAAATCTACGAGGAAATCTACGGGGAGCAGGACGACGGACAAGAGCCTGGCATCGCCCGGGGGCAGGCCTCTGGGGCGTGTTCGGTTGGAGACACCGACCGAGGTCCAGGGGTGATTTGGGCCCTGTTGGGTTTGATCGGCTGGCTCCGTCGCCGCAACCGCTAAGGCGCCGCGCCCGAGCAGATCCAATCCGCGACCACCTGGCGTTCGGCCGCGTTCAATCCCGGTCCCATCTTGGGCATCTTCGTGCCCGCGCAGAGGTCGACCCCGTTGAGCTTGTCGACGAGATAGCTTGCCCCCGGTGCGCCCGGGGACACCAGCAATCGGTCCGCGCACTGCATGCTGGCGACCCCCACCAACTCACCGAATCCCGACCCCATCGCAAGGCTAAGATCCTCAGCGCCCCCGTTGGGCCCCATCGACCGGTGACAGCCCATCATTGCGCAGTGGGCGACCAAAATGGGCTCGACGTCCACCGCGTACGATTTTGACTCCGCTTGGCAACCGCATGTCCCGTCCAGACAGACTTCGCACGCATCGCAGGTTGTGGAGCACGCCCCGCAGTGGGAGAGACTGTTTTCGAGATCAACGCAGGCGCCGCCGCATTTCGTCAGGGTCCCGCAGTCGTCTGCGCAGGCAGACGTCAGACAGACGCCCTCGGGCGGGCAAGCGTTGCCACATTGCCCGCAATGCTCAGGGTCAGAGTTTACCTCGACGCACGCGTCTCGGCATGGCGTTGTCCCCTTCGGGCATGCACATGTCCCGCCGACGCACGGAGTGCTCGAAGGACAGGCAGTCCCACAGTCGCCGCAATGATCGGCCGTTGTGTCGAGGTCGAGACAAGCCGTTGTCCCGCAGGTCTCGCAGGCGAGCGTCAGCCCGGCAGCCCAGGCCTCGATACACGCGATCGCATCGGCGGAAAGCTCTCCCCGGACTGGCATCGCATCCCCACACGCGGGAGATGGTCGCAACTTCGCGACAAAGAACGATGCCGTGGCGTCACCTTCGACCACGAGCACCTCCCCTGGACATGTCCCCGACGCGACACCGACGAGCACAGACGCCAACTCGTCGACCGTGAGGTCCAGGCCCGCCGCGGCGACTTGCGCGTCATGGCAGCCCGCGGTCGCACACAGCGGTTCTATGATCGTGGCTCGCACGCTTTGTGTCGTCGGTTCGCAGTCGGGCGTTCCGACGTCGAGACCGGCCGTGTCGGTTTCGATTTCCGCCGCGGTGCCGTCCTTTGTCGCCGCATCGCCACGGGTACTTGTTGTGCCGGTCGACGGCGTCGTGGCGTGGTCCTGCGCGGCGCCACACGAGGCCGACACGGCGAGCGTACCCACACTCGCCCAGACGCAGAGTGAGGCGCCGAGTCGGATCATCCGTCGACTATGACCGGCGCTAGAGCGCGCGTTCCAAGCCGGGCGAGGTTCTTCGCGTTGGAAGCACACGTGTGGACCATGATCGTGCCGACACGAGTTCGATTTTAGCGCGGAGTTCAGCCTCGGCCCCTGTGCGTTGGCAGCCCGACAACCCTGTCGGAATCTCGAACACCGCAGCGGAGGCCGATGCATCCGAGGAGGCCCAGCGCAATACATCTCGGGGGTTTGCGTTGTGCCCCTTGTCGGCACGGGAGTTGAAACCACGCATGTGCATGACCACAAGACTCATGCACATGGCGCTGTTGCTCCCGCTGCACGCGTGCGGATCCAGCGACTCGACGAACACAGCTGACGAGGCCGAGGGTGGCACGGCTGCGGGAGCCTCATCGACGTCCACCACGGACGACGACGACGACGGTTCAACTGCTGTGGCGTCGGAGACCGTCCGGCTCCGCATCGCACACATGTCCGTGGACGGGCTCGATGTCATCGTCTGCGTCGACGGCGAGCCCATCGCACCGCTGGGCGCGACGCCCATCGCCTATCCGAACGTCACCGCATACCTCGATGTCCCGACCGACGCCGAGGTCACGCTGCTACCGGTCGGATCACGTTGCCACGACGACACGCAGTTGGACATTGACCTCGATCTCGCACCAGGCGCTTGGGCGACCCTGGTCCTGTTCGGAGATCCGGCCCTGGCCGATCGCCCGCTCGAACTTCGGTTGCTCCTCGATGAGACCGATCTGCCACCGACGTCTGCCAACCTGGCGCGGGCGCGCAATTTTCATGTCGATGTCGACATTGGCGCGATCGATGTCGGAGTCTCCCCCGCACTGGGCGTGCAACTCATGCTTTTCGACAATGTTCCCTACGGCGGCACCGCGCAGGGGTCCGACATCGGTACGCTGACCGAGCGGGGCTACGTCGACGGTGCGCTACCCATGGTCCCGACCGACCGCCTCAACATCTGGACCCACGGCACGACCGAGGTTCTCGGTTGGTTGCCGACCGACCCGCCTGCCCTCCAAGCCGGGGCGGTCCACTCCATCTTCGCCGCGGGCAAGGTGCTGTCGGGCACACCAGAGGCGGTCGTGTGTCTCGACACCGTCGCCATGGCGACGGCCGAGGCCCTGTGGACCCGTTGCCAGGTCTTCATCCCGGTTCAGCGGTAGGGCCGCGACAAGGGGTGCACAGAGCCCGCTTGCGGCGCCTAGAACGAGTATTCCAGGTCGTAGGGCGTGCACACTCTGTCTTCACCCTGCGAGACGCGCGCGTAGATCGTACCGCTGTCGGGGTTGCCGAAGTTGCCCGCGCAATCGTGGCTGCTGAGTTCGGCACCGCTCATCCCACAGCACCCGGGGTGGCCGGCCGGCGAGGTGGCTTCCTCGTTGTTCCCTGGGCAGTCGACCGATGCTGTGCCGTTGTCGCACTCGAAGAACACGCACGCGCGCAGGGGCACATCGGCGGTCACAACGATCTCGGGGTCGGAGAAACACGTGAATCCGTCCACGCCATGGACGGCGAACATGTCCAGGTCCACGCCGCTGAGCGCTCCGGATGTCGTGCTCGGGTCGTCCCCGCAGTTGATCTCGCCAAGGTCTACGGCGCTGTCCTCGGTTTCGTTGGGCTCGCCCTCGGGCTCCTCGCACGCGACTTCACCGATGCACTCCCCGGAGCGCACGTTGCACATCAGGCCGTCGTCGCACGCCGCCCCGACTTCGCACGGGCAGCCCTCGCTGCCGGGTGGGCACGTGCCGTCGTCGGTCTCGGCGTCGTCGTCGCTGCCAGTGTCGGGCTCGCCGTCGTCGGGTTGGCCGTCGTCAGCCCCGTCGTCGGGCTGGCCGTCGTCGGCCCCGTCGTCGGGTTGGCCGTCGTCGGCTCCGTCGTCGGGTTGGCCGTCAGGCCCGCCGCTCGTCTCGGTCGCTGTGCCAGCAGTGCCCGTCTCAGTCTCGGTCCCGGCCTCTGTGTCGGCGCTGTCGCCGACCGGTCCGCACCCCAACACCAGCGAGAAGGACGCCCCCATCCCCAATAGCCCCCAACAGCGAGTCACCGTCATGGAACGAGTGTACCCAACGGATGCGTGGTGGCAGTCGCGCGATTTTGGACTAGGCCGTCAATGCCGTGAGGAACGTCGCTCACAGGCAGGATTAGTGCCCACGATTGGCCGCGTCCCTCGCGGGAGCCCGCCCGATCGTTGCCTCGGCCGTCGTATGTCGCGTCGCTTGTCGGACGGTGCGAGCCCCGTGGCGCGAGCGGGTACTGGCGGAGGGGCACCGCCCGTGACGTGGTGTCGCCTGCGGTGATACTCGTCTGCGCATGGCCAATCACACCGCCACGATGGAAACCTCTCTGGGCAGCTTCGAGGTCGAGCTCTTTGTCGACCAGATGCCGGTGACCGCCGGTAACTTCGTGGCGCTCGCCAAGTCGGGCTTCTACGACGGGCTGCATTTTCACCGCGTGATCGACAAGTTCATGATCCAGTTTGGTTGCCCGCACAGCCGCGACGCCAACAGCGGGCGCGCCGGAACTGGCGATAGCCCCAACGGCACGATCCAAGACGAGCATCCTCCCGCGCACAAGCTCTCCAACGAGCCGGGCACGCTGTCGATGGCCAATACCGGCCGGCCCAACAGCGGTAGTTGCCAGTTCTTCCTCAACACCGTGCACAACGATTTCTTGGACTGGTTCTCGGCCGGTGCCTCCAAGCACCCGGTGTTTGGCAAGGTGCGTAGCGGCATGGACGTTGTGACGAAGATCGGTACGACGGATACCGACCCCAACGATCGCCCGCGCACGCCCGTGCAGATGATCAAGGTGACGATCACCGAGAACTAGAAGACGCTGGATGCTGTAGCGGACGCGGGTTTCACCACAGCCTGCTACGCTGTCGAGGCCGTGTTTATCCGCGACCGCTTGCAGCACAAGCAGCCTGTTTTCAGCTTTGAGTTCTTCCCCCCTCGTACAGAGAAGGGGGAGACGAACCTGTTGCGCAGCCTGGAGCGTCTC
>JAESSZ010000593.1 GCA_016763875.1 Nannocystaceae bacterium | reverse complement strand
GGCTGGGCGCGTACGTTTCCGACTGCGCGCTTTGGGCCATCTTCCCGGCACAACCCAGGGATAGAGCAGAAACGAAGAACAATAGCGGGGTCACGGTACGCATGGAGGCACTCTCGCCGCCTGGAACGCACCCTGGCTCGTTCTGCTTTCACTCGACGTTGCGAGCGAACCGTTGGCGAGCCGTCGGCGCGCTTGCATGCCGCTGCGTCAGGGGCCCTGACCCCACCACGCTTCGCCGTCTTCGGAGAGTTCGCGTTTCCAGATCGGCACGCTCTCCTTGAGCGCTTCGATCGCTCGGCGGCAGGCATCGAAAGCTTGTGCCCGGTGCGGGGCACTGGCCGCGATCACCACGGCGGTCTCGCCGACGGTCAGCGTGCCGATACGATGGTGGATCGCGACCCGGCTGCCCTCGACCGCACCGTGGATCTCCTCGGCGAGCGAGCGCATTCGGCTGACAGCCATCGGGACGTAGGCCTCGTACTCGAGCTGCACGATCGTCTTGCCGCGGCTGTGACGGCGTACGTTGCCGGTAAAGGTCACCAGCCCGCCCGCGCCCGGGTGCTCGACGCACGCGACAACTTCGGCCAACGACAGCGGTTCGGCACGCACCAAGAAGTCAACATTGGTACCGCCGCTGACCGGTGGAATTAGAGCGATCTCTGTTGCACCGACGAGGGGGTGGTCGGCCGCGACGAACTCTTGGTCGACGGCGACGCGGCACTGCGACAAAGCAGCAGCGAGGTACGGATGGGCCGCCGAAAGTGTGTTCAGGAGATCTTCCACCGTCGCGTCGCGTTGGACTTCTACGGCTAGCGTATGGGTCTTAGCTGCCTGTTTCAGGCCCGCGAACAGAAGCACGTTCAGGGTGGTCGTTTGGCTCATCGAAGAGATCCGAGGCGATCTTGCGTAGCGTTGTGAATCTGTGCCGTGCCCTGAAATAGCCCCGGCGAAAAGAGGCGGCGAGGCAAATTGTCCCCGTGTTCGGCGGCCACCGAGTCCGTCGGCACGAATTTCGAGACGCTGCGCTGCGATCATATCCTACGGTTCAAGACGGCCGGTGACTTTGCCGAAGCGTCTTGTCGCGAAGCCGCTTGTTTCGCACTGCTCCTGTTTCGCACTGCTATGGTTGACTCACTGCTGGGATACGCAGCGAGGCCCACCGGCGTCGCACGGTCCGTGTCGATTCCGATGACCGCCTCTTCCAAGGCCAGGAAAACCGCCGCAACGCTGGCGCCCAAGATCCGTTCTCGCCGTGTCGGCGAAACGGGCTCCTGCGGCACCTCGCGCGCTGCGGAGGATCTCGACACGCCGCTTGGGCCTGGCCTCGGCGGGGAGGGCGACCCCTCTCAGCGGGTCTCCCCGGTCAGCGCTCGCGCCGGGTACGAGAGACTCAAAAGTGATCCCATCGGGGAGGGGCGCGTTCGTTACCCCGACGCGACCGGTGTGCAGCAGCGGCACGCCCGCGACACCATGGTCCATCGGTTGTCGGCGTACATGACCAAAGGGCGGCCGCGGATCGTTGTGACCGACAACCTTCATACGATGGTGTCGATCAAGCGCGGACAGGGCGTGTTTACGTTTCGCCTGCACCACATGTTTCTGGGCGCACCGCCTCGCATTCTCCGCGCGCTCGCGTTGTACGCCGAGAAGCACGAGCGCAAATCCGCCCAGGTTGTGCGCGCATTCGTGGACCACCATGAACGCCTGATCCGCGTACGGGCCGAGCCGCGGTCGATAACCTGCGACGTCGAGGGCAGGTATCACGACCTGCAGGAGATCTTCGACGAGATCAACGATTTGTACTTCGAAGGCTCGGTTGGCGCCCGAATCACTTGGGGACCGCGGACCCGGCGCAAGCCCAGTCGCGAGTCGATCAAGCTCGGGTCATACACCGTCGAAGATGCGCTGATTCGCATTCATCCTGTGCTTGACGCGCAGGACGTGCCACGGTTCTTCGTCGCTTGGATCGTCTACCACGAGATGTTGCATGAGTTTCACGACATGCCGGTCGTCGACGGTCGGCGCGTGTATCACACGCCCGAGTTTCGCCGTGCCGAAGCCCAGTTCGACCGCTACACCGAAGCGGTGTTGTGGGAGCGGATGAACCTCCATCGTCTGCTCGAGCGGTGAAGGCTCGCGGTGGCTTGGATCTCCAATCGAGCGTGCTAGTGTCTGGCGCTTCATGAGCGCCCGGTACATGTTGCGTGCCACCACCGAGTTCGCTGCAGCCCACGTGCTGCGCGGCTACGACGGGGCCTGCGCCAGGATCCACGGCCACAACTGGCGGGTCGAGGTTCGTGTTTTGGCGCAAGCGCTGGGCGGCAGCGGCATGGCGATCGACTTTCGTGAACTCACGGCCATGGTCGAGCAAGTCACCGCCGTGTTGGATCACCAGCTGCTCAATGATGTGCCGCCGTTCACCGAGGTGAACCCGACGGCGGAGAACGTCGCGGCGTACATCTTCCAGACTTTGGCGGCCAAACTCGCCGCGCACGGACAGACGCCCCCCGTGCGCCTGTCCTCGGTCACGATCCACGAGAACGACCGGCTGAGCGTTGAGTACAGCGAGGACGCTTGATGTTCAGCCCAGTCCGCCACGGCGGCCGGATCGCGATCCGCGCGTCGCGCATGGGGTCGTCCATGCCGCCACGGACTTGACAGGCCTCGGCCCCTCGCGCCAAAGTGCGCGCCTCAGCACGAGAGAGACGTTCCCATGGCTCAGGTTTGCATTGTTACTGGTAAGCGTCCCCTCACGGGGATGAACGTCTCTCACTCGCACACTCGGACCAAGCGCCGCTTGCTGCCGAACCTGCACAAAAAGCGCTACTGGGTTCCCAAAGAGAACCGTTTTGTGCGCCTCCGCCTGTCGGCCGCCGGAATGCGGCTTATCGACAAGTTGGGTATCGACCACGTGCTTGCAGACATCCGCGCGCGCGGCAACAAGGTCTAACAACAAGGTCTAACAACAAGGCCTGCAAAGCGGCAGCCTGCTCGGCAGGCTACCCGAAGTTTCGAAGCCGCGGCGCTATAGCTCCGCGGCTTTGTCGATCAGGGCTGCGCCGCGCCACGTCTTGCGCATGGCCTCGTACAACTCGGTGCGGGAGGTCCCGTGCTCGGTCATGAACGCTTCGGCTTTGGTTTTCTCTTCCAGGACCAGCGCCTCGATTTCTGCGAATGACGGGGTATCGCGAGAGTCGATGATGCGCCCGTTGACCCACAGAAACGGTGCGGGTGCGGTGCCGCGAACTTTGTTCGCGACCGCCATGTCGATGCGGATCTGGCGATCGACGTCGTCACTGCTGATGTCGGCGACGAACTTGCGCTTGTCGAGGCCAAGTCCCGCGGCCCAGCCGGCCACCGTGTCGGCGACCGCCTCGCCTTGGAGCGCGGATGTGTTGGCGAGCATCTTGTCGTGAACCTCCCAGAACTTCCCCTGTTGGTGTGCCGCAGCACCAGCCTGAGCGGCCCGCAGTGCGGCGGGCGATGCCTCGGGGAAGTGACGCCAGACCACGCGGACGTCCGCTGGGTACTTGCTGCGTAGCGCGTCGAGGTGCGGCTCGATCGTGGCGCAGGCATCGCAGTTCAGCGCGCTGTACTCCACGATGGTGACCAGCGCGTCAGCGGGGCCCCGTACCGGGTTGTGTGCCGCGACCGAGATCCCGTAGTTGGTGCGTTTACTGGCCTCACCACGTCGGTGCGTGGGGTCGCGATTGGGGCGCTTGCCGGCGCCGGGCGTCGCCTGTTTCATGATCGTCGCGTACAGCTGGTCTCGCTTGACCCCCGCGGCGAGCATGGCCTTGGCTGCGGCGATCTCTTCGTCGAAGATCGTCCGGAGATCGGCCGCCGACTTGGCGCCTTCGATCCTTCGGCCGTTGATGAACAGCGTGGGTGTGGTCGAGACCTCGAGCACGCGCCCTTGTACGAAGTGCTCGTTGACCGCGACGGCCGTCCGCTTGGCCGCCACATCCACGCTGAAGGCGGGAGCATCCAGTCCGAGCGTCTCGCCGTAGCCTTGCAGTTCACTGGGTCCCAACGCTCGCTGGTTTTGGAACAGCAGATCGTGGAACTCCCAGAACTTGCCCTGTTTTTGGGCCGCCACGGACGCCTTGGCGGCGGGTTCCGCGTTGGCGTGGTTGGGCAGTGGGTAGTGCTTGAACACCAGCCGGACGTCTTTGGCGTACTCGGGCATGAGCGTGTCCAGGGTTTTGGCCAGCTTGCCGCAGAAGGGACACTCGAAGTCCGAGAACGTCACGACGGTGAGCAACGGCGTTTCTGCGCCGCGCGTCGCATCACGTTCCGACACGGCGACGACAAAGCGTTCTGCACCAACGGCTGCGAGTGCCGCGGTCGGATCCTCGGGAGCGTCGAACGAGGGGCCGTGGCTGGCGGGCGTGGCCTTGGTCGCGCCGTGCGACTCTCCTTTTTTACCGTCGCACGCTACGGGACTCGAAAGGCACAGCGCGAGGCTGAGGGTACCCAGGGAAGACGTTTGAATCCGGG
>JAESSZ010000592.1 GCA_016763875.1 Nannocystaceae bacterium | reverse complement strand
GTTGACGTACAGTTCGACGTGGGACCACAGGACCTCGTCGGAGAGCTCCTGGGCGTGAGCGCGCATGGTCGGCAGGCACTCCTCGCGGTGCTCGCGGGCCCAGACGTGATGCAAGGTCAGGCCGAGTCTCCAACCGGGCCGCACGCGGGGAGTCCGGGTGAGCCCGCGCTGGCATTGGCCCGCGCGGCGCTTCGTTCCGAAACGGCGGTTGTGGCGCTCGACACTGCGCCACCTCAAGTCACAGGAAGTCTCGCTGCGTCTACGGCCTGGTTCGCACAGATCAAGCCGGTTGAGCACGCCCTGGCTTGACCCCTGGGCGCGCGGAAGGCAGAACCTCCAACTTATGGTGCGTCATGCAGTCTTAGCGGCGTTCACCGTTGTCGCGGTCGTGGGTTGTGGTGCCGAGAGCTCAGCGACGACCGATCGTTCGGTTGACGTAGGTTCCGTGGACGTAGGTTCGGCGGACGTAGACCCGGCCAAGCCCAAGACGGTGGGCTACGACCTGCGTCGGCTACGTCCGCACGACGGCGAGTCGCTCAGCAAGATGTTCGAGCGACTGCGCAAAGCGGCCATCGACGACGGAAAGTCTGCTGCGGTGCTTTTCTCGGCTGACTGGTGCGAGCCGTGCCGGTTGCTCGATCTGGAGTTCGGCAACATGCATCCCGCTGACGAGATCGGGCACGTACGAATCCTTGAGATCAAGGAAGAGGACTGGGAGGCGGCCACCCGGATGAACGAGGTCAACGCTCTGCGCACGCGGTGGACCTCAACGATCAACGCCTACCCGGTCCTTCTGTTGCTCGACGACAAAGGGGACCGCATCGAAGAGATGCAGGAGGCCAAAGATCGACTGACGCACGAGGGACTCAAGGCGACGATTCCGGCCTGGTTCGCTGCGGTCAAACGTTGACTCGACGCCTCAGGGTGTAGTGGCATGTAGGTACTGCACGATGGACTCGGCAATGTGCCGGAATCTTTGGATGCTCGCGGACGTTACGTTATGCACGACGGCGATGAGGCGATCTGCGGCCATGTTGGGATTGCTGGTGCTCGCGGCGTGCGATCGGGGGGGCCAAGTGGTCTCCCAGCGCGAAAAGGAGCCCGCGCCGCCCGCAGCGACACGCCATGTTGAGACGCCGACGCCCACGGCGATCGCTGAGCGGCCCGAGTTACTCGAGCCGCCCCCCGAGGCGCCGACCGAACCGGATCCGGAAGCCGAACCTGACGAGGCCGAGTATGTGGAGCCGGAGCCACCCGCGCTGCCCGAAGCCCCCGAGCACTACGGCAAGATCAGTCCACCCGATGCGCTGCCCACTGAGGCCGAACTCGTCAATCACGGGTTGGTCGGCTACGAGGTCGTTGCGGTCTACGCAAAGCCCGACAAGAAGTCGGCGCGGCTTGGCTATCTGAGGATCGGCACGCGTCTCAAGGTGACCGACAAGGTCAAGGGGACGGGGTGCAAGGGAGGCTGGCACGGCATCCCCCAGGGCGGGTACGCGTGCGCGGGTAAAGGCGGCGGGCTCGTCGTCGACGCCAAACGCGAGCCATACCTGCATCGTGCGCCGCCACCTCCAGCACTCGAAAAGGCGTTCCCGTATGAGTACGCGCTTGTTCGCAAGTGGAACACGCCCATGTATTGGCGCGTGCCTACGGCGGAGGAGCAAGTCGTTGCTGCGGAGCGACGTGCAGTCCGGGAGGCACAACGAGAAGGCAAGCCCCTCCCGGGCGAGGCGAAACCGGCGCCGGCCAAGACCTCACCGAGCGATCCGGCCGCGCCTGTCGACAAGCCAGCGAAGGCCGATGCAACCAAGTCGCCCACCAAGGCGCTGTCCGATCTTCCGAAACCTCCCGGCAGCGCGGCCGCGGGAAGTGACGCCAAGAAACCGGTCGAGGCCAAGAAACCCATCGTTGCCAGCAAACCCGCGGCCGGTGAGACCGAGACGCCGAAGCCAGCCGTCGCGGCCGTTGTCCCACCGCCTGAGCCTGAGCCCGAGCCGATAAAGTTGCCGCTCAACCCAGCGTCGTCGTGGTTGGAAAAAGGTTTCTACGTCAGCTTGGCGGGGAAGCTCGAGGAGGGCGGTAAGCACTGGTGGCGCACCGCTCGCGGTGGATACATCCCCGCGAAGTCGGCCGTAAAATACACGCCCAAGGACCATCAGGGGCACGAACTCGATGTGGAGGCCGACTTCCCGTTTGGCTACGCCATGGCCAAGAGTCCGCAGCTGGTCGAACTCACGGAAGACGGCAAACTCAAGATCGCCCGCAAGATCGAGCGACGCACGTTCCTGGACCTCACCGACGAGACCGAGGTCAACGGCCGCGCCTACATGGTGACGGTCGAGGGCTTGCTGATTCGCAAGGACCACGTTCGTTTCGCTGAGCGTCAGGCGGTGCCCGATGGGATCCAGCCGTGGGAGCGCTGGATCGACGTGGACATCACCAAGCAACTTCTAGTCGCCTACGAAGGTGAGCGTGCCGTGTTCACGACGCTGATCTCCAGTGGTCGCAAAGGCACCAAGGAAGAGCCTTTTGATACCCCGACCGGTCGATGGCGAATCCGAAGCAAGCACGTGTCGACCACGATGGACGGGCCTACGGCGTCGGACGGCAACTACTCGATCCAGGACGTACCCTGGACCATGTACTTTTTCGACAGCTATGCACTGCACGGCGCGTTCTGGCACGACGGTTTCGGCCGGGTGCGTAGCCACGGCTGCGTAAACCTGGGGCCGAGTGACGCGCGCTGGCTGTTCAATTGGACGACGCCGTTCCTCCCCGAAGGGTGGCACGGCGTCCATGCCCACGACGGCAGCCCGGGGACAACCGTCGTGGTGCGAAAAAGCGGGTAGTTACTCGCAGGCGATGGAGACGAGGATTTCGGTCATACCGTCGTCCTCAAGTCCGCAAAACCAGACCGTGTCGCCGTCGCAGCAGCCTTCGCCTTCGATGGTGCTCGGGCACTCCGCGCCAGCGACGAGCTCAATCTCTGGGCAGGCGAGTGAGATGTTCCCATTGGGATCTTCGCCCTCGCCGCCACAGGTGTAGCCCTCCGCGACCATCGCGTCTTCGATGGTGCCCCATCCGCAAAGAGGGGTGGCAGCCCCAGTGCTCTCGTCCGCGGCGGTTTCGTCGCCTGCATCGGTCGAGTCACCGTCATCGTCACCGTCGTCGGCTGCAGCGGTCGAGCCGCCGTCGTCCACTCCGTCGTCCACTCCGTCGTCCGTCGCGCTCGGCTGGCCGTCATCGGCATTGTCGTTGCCGGTGTCGTTGTTGTCGTCGTCCTCCACGACGACGCAACCGAAAGACATCGCAAACGCGGGAACCAAGGAAAGAAGGGCTAATCTGCGGAGCATGGCTGGATCTCTAGCACAGCCCGCTGTGCGCTCGTAGGTGCCTGCTGCACATCGCCGCGCGGGTTGTACCGCCTGGCTCCAGCCAACGGGACGATCCAGCGAACGACGTGTGGGTGGCGGTAGGGCCAGCCACACTTGATATACCTAGCGGCCGTGCGGATCGATGTCGTGGCGAGACCAGCCGAGAAGGTCAAAGGCGATGTGATCCTGGCGACCTACGGTCTGCCGGTGAGGAAGGACCGACTGCCCTTCAAAGACCTGTTGCGACCGGATGCGAGTCGGCTGCTCGTCAAGGAAGTCGACGCGATGACCTGGCTCGAAGGGCACGGCACGGTCGCACCACGCGTGATCATGGCGTGCCTGGGGACCAGCGCGGATGGCGATCCTCAGGACGGGTGGTGCGGGGATATCACCGTCAGTGAGCGGGTCCAGCGACGGCTCGCGACCTCGCGACGTTTGGGGGCCGCGGCGGAGCATGCCAGCCACGCCCAAGGCGTTCGGCACCTGGTGCTCGCACCGCTACCTGAGGCGATCGATCCTGCGGCATTCGTGGACGCAATCCTGGCGCGGAGTCACGCCAACACTGAGTTCCAGCGCGACGCGGAGCCCTCGACGCTGCAACGGGTCACCCTTTGTGTCGACCGTAGTGAACTCGCTCGCGTGCGGGCGGAGGTCAAAGCGGCGGTGATTGTCGCCGAGGCATCGTTCGTTGCGCGCTCGATCGCCGACCTGCCCGCGAACATCGGCTACCCAGGCGAGATCGTGCGGCGTGTCCGAGAACTCGCGAGCGAGGTTGGACTACACGTCGATGTGCAGAGCCCGGCACAGATCAAGAAACTCGGCATGGGCTTGTTGGCCGCCGTGATGCGCGGTGCAGAACGTCCGGGTGCCCTACTTACACTTGAGCATCGCCCGACCGGGTACGCGGAACTACCCACGCTGGTCCTCCTCGGAAAAGGCGTCGTGCACGACACCGGGGGCTACAACCTCAAGACGACGCACTTGATGCATGCCTTTACCGACGACAAGGCGGGGGCGGCTGCGGTTATCGGCGCGATGCAAGCGATCGCCCGGCTCGGTGTCCCGCTGCATGTTGTTGGTGTCGCGCCACTGGTGGAGAACGTGGTCGATGCAACGGCCTACAAACCCGGCGACGTTCTCTCGGCCATGGATGGAAGCACGGTTTTTGTTGAGAGCACCGACGCCGAAGGACGCTTGGTCCTCGCCGACTGCCTGACGTGGATCTCACGGTTCTCTCCGAAGCTTGTGGTCGATATCGCGACGCTGACGGCCGCGAGTTGGACGGCGTTAGGGCCGGCCTTCGCGGCTCTGTTCACCAACGATACCGAAGCGCGCGACCTCCTTGTTGCGGCCGGGATGGCGACCGGAGACCTTGTCTGGCCGATGCCGATCCATCCCTGTCACGCCGCAGAGCTTCCGCACCGCCTCGCCGAGCTGCGCAACGCTGGGCCCGCGGAAGGCGGTGCTAGCGTGGCGGCAGCGTTTTTGCGGCACTTCGTGGACTATCCTTGGGCGCACGTTGATATGGCAGGACACGGTTCATCTCAGGTCGACGGCGAACTCCAAGCGGCGGGCGGGAGCGGGTATGGCACCCGTTTGCTGATAGCGCTCGCCCAGCAGGCTGCCCAGCGCTGGGCGAATGAAAGGCCAACCTCGTGAACGGCGACAGCATCGAGATCCAAGGCATGAAGCTGGACTGCATCGTCGGGGTGCGCCCCGAGGAACGCGACCGCGAGCAGGGCATCGTTGTGGACCTGAGCCTGGGCTTGGACCTGCGTGAGGCGGGTCGAAGCTCACGCATTGCCGAGACCGTAGACTACGATCTGGCCACCGATCAGATCGCCGCGTTGCTTCGTTTTCGACGCTACTGGCTGATCGAGAACGCTGCCGAGGAAGTCGCCGCGATGCTCTTTGGTGTGTACCCCAAGCTCAGCACGGTCGAGGTACGAATCGCCAAGCCCGGTGCGCTGCTCGGACGCGCCTCGGCGGCGGCGGTGTGCATATCGCGACAACGCAACGACTTCACCCGAGGCTCTGAGTCAACGCCCTGGGGCGGGGTTGAGATCCTTCTGGAGACGCGTCATGCCGGGTTGTACTTGCTGCACGTGGATGCGGGCAAAGAGATCCCAAGGCATCACCACAAGGTGATGCGAGAGTTGGAGTGGCTTGTGTCCGGCGAGCTACTGCAGGCCTCGAATCCGGTCGCGTTCGGGCAACCGGTGGTGTGGGCGCGGGGCAAGGCGCACAGTTATCGCAACGCGACCGAGAAGCGAGCGACGCTGTTTTGTTGCGACTTTCCCCCATTCATTCCCAGTGATGAGATCGAGGAGCACGCATGAGCGGTACAGTATTAGTGACGGGAGCGTCGCGGGGTATTGGCCGCGCGATCGCAAAAATCCTGGTGCAGTTGGGACACGACGTCGTAGGGACGTGGAACACCAATAGCGAGGCCGCCAAGTCACTCCAACATGAGTTGGGGATGACGCTGCGCATGGTGCAGGCGGATCTTGCCGAGGATGCGGCGCTTGAGGAACTCGTCGTCAATCTGCACCTGGATACGCCACCGATGTCCGGCGTCGTGTTTTGCGCGGGTATCTCTCGGCGAGCGGACTTCACCGAGGTCTTGGTCGATGGTCGGGATCCCTTGCGCGACCAACTTCGTCTCGATCTAGAGTCTCCGCTCATATTGCTGCGGGGCCTGCTGCGCGAAGGACTCATCGCGACGGGGGCCTCGACCTTGTTCATCAGTTCGAATCTTGCGCGACGTGGCCTGCCCGGGAAGGTCGCCTATTCGGCGGCCAAGGCTGGAGTCGAAGGCGCCGTGCGAGGCCTTGCGCGCGAGTTGGCGCCACGTGGCATTCGAGTCAATGCAATAGCCCCTGGGCTGCTTGAGACCGATATGACCGCCGACCTTGGGCCCGAAGGATACGCGGCCTACGCCGAAGAGGTTCCGCTCGGGCGCGCTGGGGTGCCGATGGACGTTGCGCCTTTGGCAGCGTTTTTACTGGGCGACGGCGCCAACTACATTACCGGGCAAGTCATCGACGTCGACGGTGGCTGGAGCGCGTAGCCGCTAACGGCGTCGGGGCTTTCGTCGCGGTGAACGGGGTGCGGGCGGGCTGGCCGTCATGGGGTCGTCCGGCCAGTCGTGTCTCGGGTAGCGACGCATAAGCGTCCGTCGAATCTCGGGATAGTGCCGTTCCCAAAAACCGGCGAGGTCGGTGGTGATTTGCACCGCGCGCTTGTTTGGGGCCAACAGATGCAGCACGAGCGGCACCGCGCCATCGACCACGGCCGGTCCGCGACTCGCACCGAAGAAATCCTGCAGTCGAGACTGGACCCACGGGTCACGGTCGACCTCATAGTTGACCTTCAATCGTCGCCCCCGGCCGAGATCGACTTGGGCGGGCGCAAGCCGCTGCAAGGCGTTGCGTGCCTGTGTGTCGAGACTTCCGAGGAGTTGCCCGAGCAGGTCGGCGCGGCGTAGATCCGCAAAGCTCCGGGCGCCCGCGCACATCTTCGCGAGCAGGGCGCCCGCGTAGGCCTCGTTGGGCACGGTGATCTCGGGGCGATGTTTGGCCAAGAACGCCGCGCGCATCAGCAGTGCATCGTAGTCGTCAGGCTTGCTGACGAAACTGCGCGGGCCGGCGAGCAGGGCGGCATCCCGCAGCACGGTTTCGGCTTCGGGCGGAAGTTGCTTGAGCGGGGTCGACTCGACCAGGAGCCCGTCGTACCGCGTCTCGGCGGTCGCTTCGACGCGACCCAGGCGTGCGTCAAAACGGACGACGGTGGTGTCCGTGAGCCGGTCACCGTGCACTTCCAGCAGCCACTCCAGTTCAATATGTGCGGCGCTGCGGACCAGCGTGCGCATCTTGGCGCCATCGCGACGCTGCTCGACGGCTAGAGCGACCAGGAGATCGGCACCGTGCACGACGGACTCGGCCGCCAGTTCCGCGTCGCCGCCCGCCGCGAATACCAAGCGGTCGTGACGTCCCGGGCGGGATTCGGCCCGGGCCACACGATCAGGAAAGGCTATCAAGAGTGCGGCGCACAGAGCGTCCTCGGCCTCGGCCCCCGTGTCTCCTCCGCGGCCCACGAGACCGAGCAGCTGCTTGCGGACACGCTCGACGGACTGCACTGCTCCCCGGTCGAGTCGTCGGGCGACGGCGGGGTCGTGTTTTGCAGCGCGCAAGTCGGCGAGGTCCGCCAAAACGTCCGCGGGCGCATCTTGTTG
>JAESSZ010000591.1 GCA_016763875.1 Nannocystaceae bacterium | reverse complement strand
TCAGCACATCGCCGCCCTTGAGCACAATCGCCAACGTACCCATCCGAATAGCCAGCGCGTCATCCTCGGCCCGGACGGCGTCCGCGGCATCGAGCAATGCCCGCGGCACCCCCTCGTGTTTGAGGTCGGCGCGGAGCAACAGGGCGACAGCGCGACGGTGTAACTGTCCCGCACGTCCAACCGCGGAAAAGATCGTTTGCCCCAACTGCTCGGCCTGACTCGCGTCCTCAGTATTGCCATCCGTGAGCGAGGCGTTCACAAACAACCGCAACATCTGCGCGAACATGTTGCGGTCAGACGCGAACATCGGCGCGTCAATGAAGTTGTAGACCCGCTCCAACCGGGCCAACGTGGACGGATCTGCAACGCCGTCCGCAGCCGCACGCTCGGAGTACACCGCCGCACGCGCAAGCGCAGTCACCCCTCCCAGCATCGCGTCGACGTCGGTCCCGTGCTCGGTCATACTGGTGAACGCCGAAAGTTCGGTGTCTGCGAGGAGCATCAGCGCCATGGGGTCGTCTGGTAGCGGACCGTCGATCCCAATCGCCAGCATCAGCCAGTTCGGCACACCGTCCGACAGCGCGGGCAATGGGCCCGGGTCGATGGCGTCCGCGATGTCCGAGGCCTCCTGTGCCATGTCCGGCGTGCCGGATGGCTGCGGCTCAATGACCGTCATTGCGGGGGCGACAACGGGTTCGCCGCCAGTCGGTTTACACGTCGCGACAAAGAGCGCGAGCGGGACACCGAGCACGAGCGGGACCACAGCACGATGAAACGCGAAGGAGATGGGCGGCATCGGGTCGATTCACTTCCGGAAGCGCACGTGAAAATGGTTCACGTGCCCCTTCCAGTGGCGAATCATACCGTGGGTCCGACCCCGGCCGCGCGGGTACTGAAACAGCTCGTCCAGCGTGTCTTCGCTGACGCCCTTAGACTCGGCATACTCGTACAGCAGCTTTTGCAGCTTGTAGTCCACGAATACGTACTTGATGTGTCCGGTGTCGATGAACGACTTGATGAGCCGCCAGCTGCGAGCGACGTTGAAGTTCTTTTTTCGAGCCGACCGGAAGCGCGTTTCGTGGGCGTACTTACCCGTGAGAACGTAGCCAACGTCCACGTCACGTCCGTGCTGATGGCTCACGTGCGGGGGGAACTTCCCACCTGCGCGCTTGGAGATGTCGCCAACGTGGACCTTGGGACCACCGGGCATGCGTCGTTTGTAGTCCGAGACCGCCGTTTGAATCGCGCGCACCGACTTCGCGGTGCCCCATGCGGCGGCCTGCCACTTGATCACATAATGCTTGCCCGAAGGTAGCTGCACGCCCCCCTTGAGCACGCCCTTGTCGTCGTTAAGCCCGCCAAAGCCCGGCATGATCGCGCCGTCGACCCAAACGACCAGGGTTTGTCCGACCTTGAGCTTGCTCGGGTCATCGAGCTTGCCGCGCTGATACCGGACCAGCTCCCGCCGCGTCACGCCATACCGCTTGGCGATCTCACCGAAGCTGTCACCAGACGCGACGCTGTAGTCGAGTTTTTTGCGCTCGCGCGGCGCTATCTCCGGGCAAACGCGAATCTTCTGACCGACGCTCAGTAGGTCGGCGTTGGAACGGAGCTTGTTGTTCCACTTGAGCAGGTCGCTCCGCGGCACCCCGTAGCGACCTGCGATCTGTCCCAGATGCTCGCCCGGCACGACCTTGTGGTCGAAGATCGGCGTCCGCATGCCACAGGTCTTGGACTTGGGACGCTTTGCCGCGCGCTGCTCTGCGCAAATGCTGAGGGTCTTGCCGACAACCAAGAGGTTGGCGTTGTCACGCAACGAGGCGTTGCGTGACACGACGGCCTTCTCCGCGACATCGTGGCGGGCAGCAATCTTGCTGAGCGTGTCGCCCTTTTGGATCTCGTACGCCACGACGTATCCGCCTCGGCCACAACTCTTGCCTTTCGGCTTGCTCGGCTTGCGCGTCTTTTTCTCTGGGCACAGCTGGAGCGTCTGCCCGACACGGAGCTTGTCGGGGTCTTTCGCCAGCTTGGGATTGACCGCCAACAGCTCGGCCTGGGTCAGCCCAACCTTGTTCGCGATGCGACCCAAGTGGTCGCCCGAGACAACCTCATACGCACAGCGTTTCTTACCTTTTCCCGGACCGACGGCCTGGGCATTCCCGGCTCCGAGTAGGAAGCCAAACGTCGCGACGAGGGCGATAGCGATGCAGCGATACACGGGGGTGGCCATTGGTCGCACAAGGCGGCCGATCCATTCCATGCCTGACGATAAGTCGGCGTGAATACGACGTTTTTTCGGAAAGAAGACCTAGGTCCGGCGCGCCCGCGCCCGCCGACGATCCGCCTGATCGCCGCCTCGACGACAGGTTGGAGCCGCCGTGGTCAATCGCACGCAGCGTCGCGGGACGTCTCCGCGTAGATCAGGGCCGAAGAGACGGACACACCCGCGCGCGTGAATCGCCCCAGGGTGATGGACTCCCGTCCCTGCGAGCGACCGTTCAAGACGGACGCCCAGCGATGAAGCGCCTCAGCATGACGTTCGGTCCACATGATTGCGTTGCTCTCCCACAGGACCATCTCGCCGTCCTGAAAGACTGGCGCTTTGCCGTTGGGGCTGAGCTTCAAGAAGCTCGCACGGCCTACTGTACCAATCGGTTTGCTCGCCCGTAATGTGCTTTCATTGCGCTGTGTTGTTGTTAGCTGTTGCCCTTCGTGTTGGAACCGTTGGAGCCCCCAGCCCCGCGACCGTTCCGAAGCCACCCACGCTGCCCGCCGACGAGCCCGTGGCACCGGCCACCGACGAACCTGCTGTGTCCGGCGAGGCGTCGGAATCGGGCGAGGTGTCGGAATCGGGCGAGGTGTCGGAATCGGGCGAGGTGTCGGAGCCAGACGAGGTGACACCAGATGCCGCGCCGCAGGCCACTGCTCCCCCAATGGACGCGACTGCGGAGACCCCCTCTTCGCCCGCCGCCGCCAGCGACCCACTGAGTCCGCTGGCCACCTCACCAGCTGCGACTCCGGGCACCGTTGGTGCGCCAACGAGCGCTGGAGTCTCGTACGACACCACCCCTGGCACCCGCCCCCGGACGCAGACTCAGACCGACGACGAAAACCCACTCGACTCCACCGACGACAACGACGACAAGCGGGGCCGTGTCCGCAACCGCAAGTTGGATTTCAACCGGCGGGGAACGTTTCTGTCACTATCCGCCGGGCTGGCGAACTGCCGCGAGGCGCTGTGCGCGGACATCCAGGTCGCTGGACACGCTCGGTTCGAGCTCGGGTATCGCCTCGGCCTGTTTGCCCCATTCGTCGGTGTGTCGGTCGGTGGATCTAAAATCGATTTCCACGACTTCGACACGGACGACGAACCGGTACGGGGCGGAAGCGGTTCGCTGCAATTCTTGGACGTCGGCGCAGGGGTTCAATTTGCACCGAACAAAGAAGGTCGGCTGGACCCGTTTTTCGTTGCCGCGCTCGGTTACTCCCGTGTGCGCGAGAAATTAACCAGCGGAGCCCGATCGTTCGATCTCAAGATCAGTCGTGGGGGGCTACGCCTAGGCGCGGGGTTAGCCATCTACGTCGCCCGTCGAGTTGCGCTCGCGCCACGGTTCGACATCGTCCTGCCCTTCGAAGGAAAACTCTGCACAGTCGCCGACGAACCCCTGCCGAGCGACGATTTTGACGAATGCACGGACGTGAGTGACTTGGTCGCTGACGGGGAGTCCAACTTCGGCAAACGCATTGTGCGGCGTTCACTCCCGCGCCCGTGGTCGGTCGCCGCTGACCTGAGGTTCGTGTTCTGAGCCGGTCAGTGACACTGCCTGTGTATCGCGCTAGCTTTTCGCCCGGCCATGGCAAAGACTTCGGAGTTCACATTCGTGTTGAAGGGCGCTTCGCCCGATCAAGTGCTTGCCGTGCTGAGCAGCGCGGAGTTCGAGGTGACGCAGCAGGCCTCCCAGGACGGAAACAAGTCCTGCGAGGTGGTCGAGGTCTCACGCGACGACAAGCGCCTGGTGTACGAACTCCACACGGTCGAGTACGCCAAGGGCATCACCGGGATCGACCGGTCGAAGACCATCAACACGACCACGGTCGTGACCTGGGATCTTGGAGCCCAGACGAGTCGTTGGGTCTATAGCGGGCCGCACGGCAAGCGAGCCCGGGTGTCGGGCGGTACCACGCTGACGGCATCGGGCGAGGACTCCCGTGTCCGCACGCGGTTGGACATCGAGATCAAGGTGCCGCTGGTCGGTGGGCAGATAGAGAACTTGGTCGTTCGCGCCACGGAAAAGCACTGGCCTTCCTACGAGCGCATCGTTCGTCAGAGCCTCTGACGTTGGGGGGTCGGTTGCCGAGCTTGCGACCTCTTCGGTGCTTGCGATGGTCGTCACGCCGCGCCCGTCTCGAACGATGACGCTGACCTCGTGGGGCGTCGTCGATGACGTCGACCGCCTGGTCCACTTTCCGCCGGAAAACCCTGCGGCTCAGCCATCACACAGCGTGATGCCGTTCTCAAGCACCACGGGCTGGGGGCAGAAGCTCTGCACAGACCGCGGGGTTGTTTCGGGGTGGAAACCCTTCTTTCGCAGAGCGCCGAGGTCGGTCTTGGTTTGCCCCGGCTCGCTATAGGGCCCGGTGACGACGTGGTAGTAGCCGCGTCGGCGCATGATCCAGGCGTCCGGAACGACGGCTGAGACGCGCTCCAGCTCGTAGAGGGTTCCGTCCGATGTTCGGCTGCCGCGGTTGTGGTCGCTCGTCACCACCATGATCCAGCCGACGCCGAGGTCCTGACCTTTGAACGGGCGCAGGGACTTGGCCAAAGACTGCAACTTGACGGGCTCGGGGGTCTCGCCTCGGCGCTCCTGCAGACTACGAACCTCGACGGTGGTTTCGGAGATACTCGCGATCGCAGTCGCTTCGGCCACTGCTACGTCCTCGAAGAACGCGCGAGCGCTGGCGTAGCGGAGATCGGCATCCTCGTCGTTGCTCCGCTTGGCCTCATCCAACGTGCCTTTGGCCTTTTTGAGATCGTCTCGCGCTCTGCCGAGTTCTCCGCGTAGATCGTCGAGTCGCTCCTTGGCAACGGGGAGCCGCCTGTCGACCGCTTCCGACTGTTTCTTGATGCGTTCGATCTGGGCGTCGGCCCAGTCCTTGAGCTGCCCGCGGTCGTCGTCGAGACCCGAGATGTAGCTGAGCACCGCTTCCCTGTAGGCCTCACCTTTGTTCGGGTCCAGGGCCCTATCGACAAGCAGATTGTATTGCTCGAACTTTGCGACCTCGACGTCGCGCCATTTGCTGATCAGGCCGAAGACTCCCGCTGCGAGCGGGGCCGCGATGGCGAGAACCAGCGTCCGCACCCAGGCGCCTCGGCGAGTTTCAATGGCGCGGACCGATTCTGTGACCAGATGCAGGTCATCCTTGACCTGCTCCAGCGCAGCATTGTGGCGCTGTTTCTCGAGCGTTTCGATGCGCTCGTGCAACTCGATGATCGCCTCTTTATCGGACAACGTGTCTCTCCTCCATCGGCGACATTTTCGACCAACCCGATGGTAGGACGGGCGCCACTGAGCCGTCTACACGACAGTCCCACGCCACAATGCGGACCCACCATATCGTCTATCGGACGATAGCGCCCCACTACCACCTCATTCCCGCACTGCTAGGCTCGCTTCATGGACACTCGACCTCGACAAGCGGGCCCGACGGACCCCGTCACCGTTGTGGTGCGGCGACGGGTCGACCCGGCCCGAGTCGACGCATTCGAACGCTGGCTGGAGGGCATCATCAAGGTGGCAACGGCGTTCCAAGGCCACTTGGGCACCAATGTCTTGGCGCCCGCCGACCCGAGCGCACAGGACTACGTCGTCATCTTCCGCTTCGATACCGCGGCGAACTTGGCGAAGTGGGAGGGATCGCCCGAACGCGACCACTGGCTGGAGAAGGTGGAGCCACTCACCGTGGGGTCCGCCAAGATTGACCGGGTCTCGGGGCTCGAGTTCTGGTTCACCGCTCCCGCGAGCGACGGCTGCAAACCTCCGGCCAAACATCGGATGGCGGCAGTCACCGTGCTTGGCCTGTACCCGCTCATCATGTTCGTTGCACCACCGCTGTCGGCCGTCCTGGCAGACCTGCCCGCTGCGATCAGAACCCTGGTGGTGACCGTCATCATGGTGATGCTGATGACCTGGGCTGTGATGCCGACGCTGGTCGGCGTCCTATCGTTTTGGCTGTTTCCGAGTAGTGGCTCGCGCACTCGCGAGTGACGCCGCACGCGGCGGCCGCCTCCGCCCAGCGAAGTGATCGACGCAACCCCGTGATGGGTGCGTGTGTCGGCCCATCGAGGGTCCATTGCCATGCGGTTGTCGACGTTGCATCTGACGCCCGTCGACGATCGGCCTCGTTCTGGTCGCCGGAGGTGAACGTCCAAAAGCCGGCTACCCCGCCACCGCCTGCTTGGCCAACCCATACGCTTCCGCGAGGATCGACTCGGGGTATCCCGCACGCTCAAGTAGGGCCAGCGCATTGGTGGACTGCAGGACGCCCGGTCGCAGCGTGTAGTCGAACTGCACGTCGTCCCCTTCCACGATTTCTGTGAAGTGCCCCATCGTCAAAGCCCCCTCGAGCGCCTCGCACATCTCGCGATCGTGCGTCGCGGCGATGACAAGCGATTGTTTGGCCAGATAGCGCAGCACCGCCACGCCAGCGGCGATGCGCTCGTTGGCATTGGTGCCGCGGAAGACCTCGTCCAGCAGAAACAACTGCCGGCCGCGTTCCGATCGTGCGATGAGCTCACCGATACGGTCGACTTCGGCGCGATACATGCTGATGCCTCCGCCCAGATCATCGACGACCTGCATCGACGACGAAACGCAAAGGGGTGGCGCACGGTACTCCCGAGCGACCGCCAGTCCGATCGACTGAGCCAAAACCACGTTGATCCCGACCGCGCGCAGGAACGTGCTCTTGCCACCCATGTTGGAGCCGGTGATCAGCAGCCCTGCGTCCACCGGCACCAGATCGTTGCCCACGGCGTCGGGCACCAGCAGCGGGTGCGATAGACCGCGAGCGTGGATCCCTCCCTCTGAGTCGTCCACGGTCGCCGCAACAAACGCTTTGTCGTGGGCCCGCAGATGCGCAACTGAGATCGCAGCGTCGATCTCTCCGACGAGGCGGAACACATCCCGGAGGTGGTCTCGATGCGCTTGGATCGCATTCGTTGCTTGCTTGTATGTCCTTAACTGACTGAGCAGAAACGCACGCCCGTACTCCATCGTCAGACCGGTGGCCTGACCAACGAGTCCACCACGGCTCTTTCGTGCGACACCGAGTGACTTGTGAAGACGCGCCAACGACGGAGAGCTCTTATCCAGCCGCCCACTGATGGCATCGGGATCGACCGCGTCCAGCGAGACCGCCGCCGCCAGGATGCGGCGGAGACCGACAAGGGCGTGCAAGTAGGGTCCGATCGTACGGTCGGTGACGTAGTGAATGGCGGGTAGACCGAGGGCCAAAACGATCGCCACGGCCAGCCACAGCGCGCTGCGCAACACGATGGTCGCGCCGACCGAACCGAGTAAGGCAAAGGGGAGCACCCGATACAGCAACAACGGACCCGGCATCATCGGGAACGACTCGTACAGAGCAGTCACCGTAGTCCAGCCCTCGCGGTCTCCGAGCCGCGCGAGGGCGACCTGCAATGCAGCCCGACGCCCAGCAACCGCCACCCGCCCGTCGATGAAGGCTCGCCTCTCCGCGATCGCGGCTTGCGTTTGGAGCGGGTGGCGCAGCCACTGCCACAAGACCTGCGCGCCAACGAAACTCAGTGTGCGGTCGATCTTGCCAAAGACCTGGTCGAGCTCGAGATCAGACCACGTCCCATCGTCGACCCGGTTGCTTTTCGCTACCTCCGCGACCTCCAGCTTGCGCGTCAGTTCTGGGCGACGGGGCCCACGTCCAGGTTGCCCCCAGGTGTCCTCGAGCTTCGCTTCCTCTCGGCGCTGTTTCAACGCACGACGCCATCGCGACACGAAGAAGACCGCGATCGAGACGACCGTGACCATCGTAAGACGCCACAAAACGTCCTGGCTCAGGGGATGCATCGGCTAGGGCAGAGCATACCGCCCCGCCCCACGGCCCATTCCGTCCAGTGCGGAGACCGCCCTCCAGTAGACGCAGCGCGAGCACCGCCGTAGCATCCGCGGTCACGTGATTACGCTGGACAACATCGCGCTGCGACACGGCTCGCAGATCATCTTCACCGGTGCCTCGATGGGGATCTTCGCTGGCGAGAAGATCGGACTGGTGGGTCCCAACGGCGCGGGCAAGTCCACGGTCTTTCGGCTCATCGTTGGGCAAGACCAACCCGACGATGGCAGCGTCGCGGTCGATCGTGGCCTGACGATCGGCTACTTCGACCAAGACGTCGGCGAGATGTCGGGTCGTAGCGTCCTGGCCGAGGTCATCGCAGGCGCAGGCGAGGTCAGTGTGCTGGCCGAGGAGCTTCGGGCGCTCGAAGACGCAATGGCCGATCCGACGCGCGTAGACGAGCTCGACACATTGGTGGCCCGCTACGGGGAGGTGCAGCCGCGCTTCGATGAACTCGGCGGCTTTGAGCTCGAGCCCCGCGCTCAGGAGATCCTTGCGGGACTCGGATTTTCAGCCGAGGTTGTGGGTGGCGATGTGGGCGCGCTGTCGGGCGGGTGGAAGATGCGCGTCGCGCTGGCCCGCATTTTGTTGCTCAGACCCGATGTCCTGTTGTTGGACGAACCCACCAACCATCTCGATATCGAGTCCATTCTGTGGTTGGAGCGCTTCCTCCAGGGCTACCGCGGCGCGGTCATGATGACCTCGCATGACCGGGAACTCATGAACCGGCTCGTGACGAAGATCGTCGAGATCGACGGCGGCGACCTCACGACCTTCATGGGCAACTACGAGTTCTACGAGCGGCAGCGGGATAT
>JAESSZ010000590.1 GCA_016763875.1 Nannocystaceae bacterium | reverse complement strand
GCCGGGCAAAGTTGCTTCCGGGGCCGGCGCCCAGCGTTTTCCCGCCGCGTTACCGACCGAGCCCGCCCCGCTTGTCTCACCGTCGCCGGACCCCGACCCCGACCCGGATATCGAGGCGCTGGTGCTGTCGACCTCGGGCTCAACTGGGCAGCCGAGCCTCATTCCGATCTCCCAGCGCAACCTGGGCGCCCAAGCGGAGACGATGGGCCGACAGCTCGGTATCGGTGCTGGTGACGCGGTGCTCAACGTCTCGCCGCTCAACCACGTGGATGGCGTGACGGGGTTGTTCATGGCGTGGTGGACCCGCTCTACGTTGGTGCGGGTTCCGTTTCAGATTCACGCGCTGCACGAGTTCACCGACGCGGTCTGGCGCTACGACGTGACGCACGCGGTGGTGGTGCCGACGGTGCTCTCGCTGCTGTTGCGGCTAGCCGAAGACGTGCGCGAGGCGTTCGCGGCGGAGCGATTTCGGCTCGTGGTCTGCACCGCCGCGCCCCTCAGCGAGGAGATCTGGCGGAACTTCGAACAAGCGACGGGGCGCCCTGTCGTCAATATGTACGGGCTGACCGAGTGCGGCAACGTGTTGTTCGCGGGTCCCGATGAGGCGAGCCGAGTCCCCGGTACGGTGGGCCGTCCGGTCGACTGCGAGCTGGCCCTGTTGGATGAGTCAGGGGCGCCGAGTGCCGCGGGCGACCAGGGCATGATCTGGATCTCGGGGGCATCGGTCGCCACCAGGGCGCCGGGCGTGGTGCAGCGTGACGGTCAGTCGTGGTTTCCTACTGGCGATCTGGCGCGGCGGGGCGAGGACGGACTCGTGCGGATCGTCGGTCGCAAAAGAAACGTGATCATCACGGGCGGTCGCAACATCTTCCCGCAAGAGATCGACGCGGCTTTGATGGCTCATCCCGACGTGCTCGAATCGGCGACGCTCGGGATGGCCGATTCGGTGTGGGGAGAGCAAGCTCAGAGCGTGGTCGTGGTCCGGGGCGATGAGGTCGACGAGGCCGCCTTGGCTGCGCACGTGGCGGAGCGGCTGGCAGACTGGAAGGTCCCACGGCGGGTGCACGTGTGGCCCGCGCTGCCCAAAGGCAAGACCGGAAAGGTCGATCGTATGGCGGTTCGTCGGCAGCTGACCGAGTCCGCCGGATCCGACAGCGGAACGGCGAGTCGCGACATGGCTGCCGTTGAGTCGGAAGTGCTGTCGCTGGCGTCGCAGTCGTTTCGGGTGCCGCGAGAGGCGGTGACGGTGGCGGCGCGTGCGGGTGAGTTCCGCGGCTGGGACTCCCTGGCGCACTTGACCTTTGTGGTCGCGTTGGAGAAGGCATTTGGCCTCGACTTCGACCCCAGCGAGGTTGTGGCGATTGAAACCCTGGCTCAGGCGGTCACCGCCGTACTGGGCAAGTTGGAAGCACAAGGTCGATGAGCGAAAAGAGCACGATAGGGTTACTTCCGTGGGCACTCGCAGCGGCCGTGGTGGTCTGTGGTCTTGCGGCGCGGCAATGCATGTCGGTCGAGATTGACTCGCCCCAGGCGGCGTCCAAGCCTGTGCCGCGGGTCGCGGCGCCGCTTGCCGAGATGGGCAATGGCAATGGCAATGGCGATGGGGATGGGGTAGGCACGGGCGAGACGGAGACGCCGGCCGTGCAAACCGGGGCGGTCGCAACGCCCACGGGTGACGGCCCGCAAACGCTCGACGCTCGGCGGCCTCCGTCCAATCTCACCCGCCGGTCATCAAGATGCGCACCGCCAGCATGGGGCGCCGCTCGGCGCTGGCGGCGGAGCGCGCGATCGAGATGGCCGCCAATCGCACGAGTACGTCGCTGCCGCTCGTGGTCCTGGTCGGCGACTCGCGAATGGACTCGGTCGTGCGAGCGATCAAGCCCAAGGGCTCCATCGCGTTCGCGGAGTCTGTCACGCTGGGCGATTTCGGTGAGGCGAGCGTTTTGTTTCTCACCAGCGACACGCTGCCGAGTCTTCAGTTCCTCAACCCGTTCACCGACTCGATCATGGCGCTTGCGCCGAGGCTTATCGCGGTACAGGCCGAAATGCTGGTCCCCAACTCGGCACGGATCAAGCGAATCGGTGACCACCGTCCTATCGCCCAGGGGGGGCTTGGGCAGCGCGGGGGCACGTTGGCGCAATGGCGGGCCCAGGAGCCGCCCGAAGCAGGACTCGACTTCACCGTTGGCGAGCGGTGGGCAGCGGCAGCCGCGGCGGCCTCGATCCCGATGCTCTACCTGGAGATCCCGCTGTCGGTCTCGGTGATGGCGGTCGTGCCGGACGGTTACTTCGAGGCGCGACGGGCGTTGCTGACGCCCTTGGGGGGGGCATTTGTACGGCTCGGCGAGCCCCTTGCCGACGACCACTTTCGCGATCTACGGCATGTGAACCGAGTCGGGCGTGACGCGGTCCAAATCCTGCTTGTCACCGAACTCGCCAGGCATCTGTAGTGCCGCAGCTATCGTTGGTCTTCATCGCTGCGGCGGGAGTGGCCGTGGCGCTGTCGTGGATGGTGCCACCACGAGCCTCTGCGGCGTATCAGGCGGCCGTGGGGTCGGCGCTGCTGCTGTGGCTCGACCCCATCTCGTTGCCGGTCCTGCTGGTTCTCACCGCCGCGCTGCACTTCACCACCCGGCAGCAGATTCGCTTTCGGGGGCGAGCCTCGATGCGGTCGTCCTCGGTCTAACGATCGTGTTTTGTGCAGTGCGGACGGGGCAGCGGGCGCAAGAATGGTTTGATCTGACCTCGATCGCCGCGCCGCTTGGGTTTGGTTACTACATCCTGCGCCTGGTCCACTATCGGGCCGAAGCGACACGCGGCAACTTGCGGCCGCACGGTTTGGTCCAGCTGTACGCGTACCTGGCGTTTTTTCCGATGCTCATCATCGGGCCGATCCATCGGGCCGACACGTTCTTCCGCTGGCACGCGCGTCGCAAATTCGCCGCCGCTGATCTGTCCGTCGCGTTCCAACGTTTGCTGTACGGCTACGTCAAGGTCGTCGTGCTCGCCCGATGGTTGGTGGTGCAGCAGGCGTTGTACGTCGATACGTTGCCGGTCCCTGCACTCGAGGTCTTGTTCGCGAGCCTGCAGTACGGGTTGTTCCTGTACTTCTCATTCGCCGGCTACTCCGACATTGCGATCGGCCTCGCCCGCGCCATGGGGTATCGAATCGAGGAGAACTTCGACTCACCGTTTTTGCGCCGCAACCTCGCGGAGTTTTGGCGGGCATGGCACATGAGCCTGTCGGACTGGTGTCGTCGCTATGTGTTCTTGCCGGTCTTCGCCCGGACGCGAAACCATGTCATCGCGCTGTACGCCACCATGCTCACGCTGGGCCTGTGGCACGAATTCACCGTGCGCTACGTGCTGTGGGGGGCCTGGCACGCGGGCGGGCTTGCGCTGTATCGGTGGCTGGACGCGCACATCGTGCCGCGGCTGCCTGTCGTTGACTCGCGGATCGGCAGGACGGTCGTGCACGGGCTTGCCATCGCGACGACCTTCACCTTTGTGGTTCTTGGATTCACGATCACCCGCACCGAAAACCCCGCCGCCGCGGCGGACGCGTTTTGGGTGATCTTCACGGGATGGTCGGTGGCCGAGTGACCGCAGATGAGCAGAGCATGATCGAGCGACTTCGAGGGATGACCGCCCATCCGGTGGTGCGCGCGCTGTGGTACGCGGGTTTGTTCATGGCGCTGGTCGAGCTGTGGCACACGCCCGGCCCAGATTTTCGCTACTTCGGGCTTTAGCCGTCGGGCAAAGTGGGAAGAGGCGGGTTTTGTGGGGCGAAGCGCGTATGGTGACGAGGATGCGGCTTGAAGCAGGGGCTCCTGGGGTGCAGACGTGGAGTAGCCGGATGCACGCAACT
>JAESSZ010000589.1 GCA_016763875.1 Nannocystaceae bacterium | reverse complement strand
TCGGCCTCGACGGCCTCGTACGCAGCCCACAGGCCTTCGTAGACGTTTGTCTGCCCGTCTGCGTTTAGGCCTGCGATCGCGACTTCGAGCGCCGCCGCATCGCCACCCGAGAACTCTGCTTCCACGACCGCTTGGTCGCTGAACGTCACCAGCGTGATGCGGTCCTCGGGTTGCAGCACGTCGACCATGCGGAACAGTCCTTCGCGCACCCGCTCGATGGGCTCGCCCTGCATCGATCCGCTCGTGTCGACCGCAATCGCCAAGTTGAGCGGCGGACGTTCGATCTCCGACAGGTCGATGGGGGTGTTCATTCCCACGAGCACCATCATGCAGTCGGCGCCGGTCAGGAAGTTGCCCATCTGCGCGAGTGCACCATGAACACAAACGTTGTCGCCGCAGTCAGCTCCAGGTAGTTCGATCTTGTGTTCGTTGAAGAATCCGACATCGTCGAGCGTGTCGGGGCCGGGGATGAGGCCGTCCTCCAAGATCCCCCGAAACTGACCGAAGTCCTGAGCGCCGCCCTGGCCCACGCCAGGGGGGATGGCGCCGTCGTTACCGCCGTCGCCCGCATCGTCGTCGCCGTCGCCCGCATCGTCGTTGCCGCCTCCCACATCGCCGCCGGCCCCGTCCTCGCCGATTCCCGCGGATGAGTCGCTATCACTGCCACATGCAGCGAGACACACGCCCGTCAGCACCACTACAGCCCCGTAAAGCACATTTCGTTTCATGGTCATCGTCTCTTCTCCTGAGTTCGGGGTCTATTCGGCCGGGGTGGTGGTGATGCCAACGACGATCTCGATGTCGTAGCCGGTGCTGCCGGGCCCGAGACCACACTCGGGGTCGACCGCGTTTCTGTCCTGACCGTGCATCAGTGCGAACCGGTACTCTTGGTTATTGTCGCCGCGTAGCGTGGTGACGTCGTCGCCGGGTCGTAGTTGTGCGGCGGAAAAGTTGTCGCTCACGACCGAGACATGCGCGGGCGAAGCCACGGTGCCGCAGCTTGGTTGGACCTCGGCGTCGCAGTAGAAGTCGGGGATCACGGCCAGCTCGAAGCCAAACAGTTGCGGGGCTTTGTTCCAGGCGACCGCAACGAGTCCTCGCTCGCCAACTTCGTTGTTGAGCACGGTCATTACGAAGCCATCGCCAGCGGGCGGTGCTTCGAGCTCGACATCGTCGCCGGTCTCGATGGTCATGGTTTGCTCAGGGACGCAGACGAACCATGACTCCGGTGAGCTGTCGTCGGCTTCGAGCTCGATCTCGAAGCAGCCGTCGTAACCTGGTCGCACGGCCGTGACCGTCCACGTACCCCACGGCGCTGGCTGACTCCACGCCAACCGTTGTGCGTCGGGTTGGGACTCGCATGCGGGTGCCTCGGGCGCTAGCTCGTAACTCATGGCGTCCGCGCCGCTCCAGGCTCGGCCACGGGCACCGTCCGGTTGCGGAATAATCGCGAGTTCTCCGGGATCCGACGGGTTGCTGCCGTGTCCAGGGACGGTGTGCTCCTCGGGGGAGTCGGCCTCCCAGAACAACAGACGCGGAGCCAGCCCGTCGATCTCCACCAAGGCGGCCCGACAGCTGCGCGATTCTTCCGCGCCACCGATCGGTTGGTTTGTTCCCGCGGGCAGGGTCCAGGTTTCCGCCAGGTCGAACAATGGCGAGGTGAGCAGCGCCCCCGGGGCCTGGGCAATCACGTCGCAGTCGAGCTCGACCGCTGGCTTGAGTCCGCGGATCCGGACGACCAGATCGGTATCGGTCGCGTTGTGCAGATACGCGTCGGCCGTGAAGTCAGGCAGTGACCCGAAGTCATCGTCCCAGTCCTCGTCCTCGGCGGTGTTCTCGTCGAAGTCGTCGTTGCTGTCGTCCCAGCCGTCGGTGTCCTGCTCTGGTGGCGGCGCTGGCTCGGTGACCCGGCTGGTCGCCACGCACGCGAACAGGCCCACGCTCGCCGCCGCCGCTTCGCTAGTGCGACGCGCATTGCTGCCCGCCGCGCGGTGCTGGGCTGCGCCGAGCCAATGCCAGCTAGCGAGCAACATGGGCAGCGCGACAAGGTCGGTTGCGTCCCGGGTGATCTCCCAAGGAAACCCGGCCACGCCCATGAGCCCACTCCACGCGTTTGCAATGGGCGCCGAGAGCTGAATCGCCGCGAATACCAGGCCGACAGCGAGGTGCGACAGCCGCCAACCACGCTCGCTTCGCAGCCGCAGCACAACTGCCAGCAGTAGCGGGGCGACGAGGAGACCAGCGAAGTCGCTCGCCTTGCCAGTGACGATGCCCGGCAGGTGCTCCGACCCCTTCAGTACGTGGTCGTTGAGTGCGAGGACAACGAGCGATCCTAGCCAAAGTGGGTGTAGGAGCGCACGCGAGGGCGACCGAGGAGCAGATGCAAGCGAAGCCATAGGGATTCCGCTCTGGTAGTGCCCCAGACTCCCAAATCGATCATCTGGGGGTTGGTGGGTCTTTTGAGCGTCTGTGATGTCGACTGTCGGCGGGGTGCGCGGCGAATTGGGGAGGACGGCAATAGAAAATCGTCTAGACGCCCGAATAATCCTGGCTCGGTAGGGCACTCCCCATGCGAAGCGAGAACCGCATGACCAAGCCAATCACCCGCAAGACCGTACTCACGCTCGCCTCTCTCGCCCTTGTCGGGGTTGGTGGGGTGCTTGTATTGCGACCGCTCGCTCGTGACGGCGGCGCCACGGCCGAGGTCCAGGCGAGTTCGGATGCTGGCCCTGTCTTTGGCAAACGCGCGGAGCTCTCGCGTGGAGGGAACTCGGCGGAGGGCCCGTGTACGTTCGCGCTGCGCAGCCGCATGGCGTATCAGGTCACCACCAAGTCCACCAGCAAGATGGACATGGGCCCACTGCTCAGCGAGATCGAGATCCAGGGCGGTACCGTCTCTGCTCAGGCGACAGCCTCCGAGCAGACCGCCTCGCGTGACTGGCGACTGGAGCTTGGGGCCCTGGCTCGTGCCACCGATGGGTGGACCGTTGTGGCGGCCCGCATCGACGCCGCGCCCACTCAGGTCGCGGGGAGGAGTGCCGCTTCCGCGGGTTTTGGGCTGGACAGTACTTTTCTGATCCGGGTCAACGCGCAGTGCAATGTGCAGGACTTTGGGCGCCGCACCGACGGTGAGCGCCCGGTCGCCCAGGACCAGCAGCAGTTGGTTGCGGGTCTGAGCTACCTCGCTCCCGCTGGCGGAGAGGACGGCTACCAAGGGACGAGTCTGGACTCCCTTGGCCGATACTTTGCCACGTACTCGGTCCAAGACGGCGGGCTGCTGCGTGGCCGCGCGCTTGAGTATCGCGAGACCTTTGGTCAGGTGGTCGGTGGCATGGCCCCGAAGTTTGAAATTGGCGAGTCGAGCATTGAGGTCCAACCCCAGGAGGGCGAGTGGTTTTCGCAGCTGAACCATCGTCGCGAAGTGGATATCTCAATGGCTGGGCACTCGATTGGTACCGTCCGGAGCACGGTTGTCGGCAAGCGGGTTGCCCCCGCCGGGCGAATCGAGGCGGTCGACCTGCACGACGGTGGCTGGAGTTGGGGCATCCTGCTCGGTCAGCCAACGACCAACAACGACAGCCATGCCGCGCCAGAGTCCGCACAGGTCGGCGTCCCGATGCGCGAGGCGCTCGCCGAGTACCTGGCGCAGACCGCTGCCAGCGGCTCCTCGCTGGACGCAGTGCCGTTGTTGGTCGAGTGGTTGCAAGCCAATCCCGAAGGCGCCGCCGACATCGTCGACCAGCTGCGGTCCGGCGGCCCGAGTCGCCTGGCTCGCGAATTTGGCATTGGTGACCGCCAGGCCGTCGGCCAGACCACCAAGTTCGGCAAGCAGGCCCTCGTAGCAGTCGGTGCGGCGCGTGGCCCAGGCATCCTCGTTGCGGCCAAGGCACGCCTCGCGACGACCGGCTGACCAGCGCTGGGCCCAAGGTCCTATGCGAGCATCGACAGCCTCCCAGGTTGCCTGAGCGTAAACCACTCCGCTGTCCCGCAGTGCCGTCTCGATGCGGGCACGGGTGTCTTCGTCCCAAACGTCGTTGACACCCGCGGCCTCGCGCTCGCACGCGGATGTTCGCCCTTGGTCGACCAGTATTGCCCCACCAGCGGCGCTGGCGAGGACCACGCCCAGTACTAGCGGTGTGGCCACACGTCTACGCCACGGGACCAGCGCGCGATCGAGCGCCGCAACGAGGTCGTCCATCGACGCAAAACGGTCTGACGGTTTCGGGGCTAATCCGCGATCGACGATCGCGCGAATCCGAGACGGAACGTCACCGATGTTGCGTGGACGTGTCCGATCGCCAGCGGTGATCGTGGCGAGCATTTCAATTAGGCCGCGGCCGATGAATGGTCGTGCGCCGTACAGCGTTTCGTGCAGCGATACGCAAAACGAGAACTGGTCCCCGGCAGCGTCCCCGGGGCCTCCGTTGATCCGTTCTGGTGGCAGGTAGGCGGGCGTTCCCGCGACAGACGCGGTCGAACTCGTCTCATCATCGTCACCCACCGTCTTGTGTCGTCGGCCAATGACGGCCGCGGCTGGCGAGGCCAAAATCCGCGACCGCCACGCGCCCGTCCTTGGCCACCATGACGTTGTCGGGCTTGAAGTCGCGATGAGCCACGCCTGCAGCGTGGGCCGCAGCAAGGCCTCGTGCCGCCTCCCGGTATACGGTTGCCGCTGCCCGCCACTGTGGCTTGTGTTTTTCTGCCCATGCTCGCAGCGACGTCCCGAGCACTCGCTCCATCGCGATGAACACTTGCCCGTCCTGCTCTCCCACGTCATAGACAGCAACCACGTTGGGGTGGTGCAACCGAGCCATCGCTCGCGCCTCGGCGATCAACGCTGTGCGTTCCGTTTCGGCGATCGTTCCGTGGAGCACCTTGATCGCGACGAGTCGATCGAGCTCGGGGTCGCGTGCCTCGTACACGGTTCCCATCGCACCTTGTCCGAGTCGCCCCGTGACCTCGTAGCGACCAAACCGCACTTGCGGTTTGGCGTCGACGTCGAACAGCCGTTTCATGACTTGCCGTTCGATGTCGTTGTGCGTGTGGTCGCCCGCCAGCACGCGTTCTTCTGCCGCGTCTGTCTGTTCACGCCCGGACATGTCTGCAGCCTAGCAGTAACTGTATTCCACTACGCCGTACAAGGTGCGTTCGTCTCTGTCTTGACAATCCAAAGCTGTCGAGCGATCGCGGGCCGAGCCAATGAGCTGGATGCGCAATCCCCGTGTCTCGCATGGCGCTGCGTTCCACAGGGCATTCGACGCGCGATGTAAAGCGATACGTGTGGGATTTCGATGCGGCGAGCTTCGGTCGCTCATCGTAGACGTCGTCCAGTACAATCGCGTACGGATGGCGACCACGGAACGCTTGCAAGAGAACGACTTCTCCGTGCTTCTCGTCGAGGACAACCCCGCCGACGTCGAGCTCACCAAGCGCGCCTTGTCGAGGGGTCCACTGCGCAGCCGTATTCGGGTGGCTCGGGAGGGGGCGAGTGCACTGCAGATGCTTCGAGAAGGCAGCGTGTCGGTCACGACCATCGGCCTGGTCCTGCTAGACCTCAACTTGCCTGGCATGTCGGGGTTCGACGTATTGCGCGAGATGAAGGCCGACAAGAAGCTGTGTCGAATTCCCGTGGTGTTGCTGTCGACGTCAGGCCGACAGGCCGATGTCGACAGGGCGTACGACCTGGGCGCGGCCTCGTACGTCGTAAAGCCCGTCGACCTGGACGTCTACATCGAGACGATGTCGGTCATCGAGGCCTATTGGATGCGCACGGTTCGACTGTCGGACCTTCGGTAGGCCCCCACCCCTCACACCAGCTCCAGCCGCTTGAGCAACTCGCGAAACGCACTCCGGCTCATGT
This sequence comes from Nannocystaceae bacterium, assembly GCA_016763875.1. Taxonomy (GTDB): domain Bacteria; phylum Myxococcota_A; class Polyangia; order Nannocystales; family Nannocystaceae; genus JAESSZ01. Next base: position 987 of record JAESSZ010000589.1, on the reverse strand, counting down.
CGATGCGCCTCGCGGCCTCGCTCTGGTTGTTTCCCACTTCGGCGAGGATCCGGGCGACGTAGACCCGGTCGAACGCTTCCCTGGCGTCCGCGATCGGCAACAGCAAGGCCTCCTCAAGGTCGGGGTTCCCGGTTGATGGCCGTGCGGTGGCCGTCGAAGTCGAGGCCGGGGGCTCGGAGCCGATGTGCTCAAGTGGGGGTAGGTCGGTGGTGGTGACCTTGTCGCCTTGGGTCCACAGCGCGGCGTAGCGAACGACGTTGCGAAGCTCGCGGACATTGCCGGGCCATGGGTGCTCGATCAACGCCGTGTAGGCCTGCTTGTCGAACGACAGCGCCCCTTCGCGCTCCTTGGCGAACCTGTCGAGGAACAGATCTGCGAGAAGCGTGACATCACCTCGGCCGCGCTCGCGCAGGGGAGGGATGTCGAGCTGCATCTGCGCCAGCCTGAAGTACAGATCGGCTCGGAACTTGCCCTCGTTGACCATGCGGCGAAGGTCTCGGTTGGTCGCTGCTATGATCCGCGCGTCGAACTTGCGGTACGTGCCGTCGCCAACGCGACGTGTTTCGTGGTTCTCAAGCGCTCGCAGCAGCTTTGGTTGCAGCGGCATCGGCAGCTCGCGATCTCGTCGATGAACAACGTGCCTCCGTCGGCCTGTTCGAGTAGTCCAGCTTGCTCGGTCAGCGCTCCCGTGAAAGCACCCTTTCGGTGTCCAAACAGAGTGCTCTCGGCGATGCCCTCGTTCAAGTTCGTGCAGTCCAGCACGATGAACGGGCCGTCGCTGCGATTGGACTCGGTGTGGAGGCCTTGCGCGACGAGTTCTTTGCCAGTGCCAGTTTCCCCGATGACGAGAACATCGAGCTCGATCGTGGCGAGTCGCTCCAGCTTCGAGAACAGCTCGCCCATCTTCGATCCGCGGCCGCGTAGCTCGCCGAAGGATCCAACCGTAGATACCGGTACTTCGACGGGGTCAATGCCAACGAGCGTGAT
>JAESSZ010000588.1 GCA_016763875.1 Nannocystaceae bacterium | reverse complement strand
AGTTCAAAGCCGCCCGCGCCGTCGTTGATGTACAGGACCGCGCGATTGAGCGTGGTGGAGCTGACCATCAGATCCGGCGCACCGTCACCGTTGACGTCCGCGACGAAGGGCCTGTACGGGCCCGCCAACGGCAGCGTGCTGTACTCCGGGTACAGCCCGGTGCCATCGCCCAGGGCGATGCCAATATCTCCAGCCGTGCACGTGACCACCAGGTCCGTGTTGCCGTCACCGTTGAAGTCGGCCGCCTCACCGTGGCGCACGCCGTTGGATGAGCACAACGTCGGCGTGCTGTGATCCGCGAATGTGCCGCTACCATTGTTGGTGAGCACCTCGACGCTCCCATAGTACTGGTTGAGCGCGACGACGTCGATGTCGTCGTCACCATCGAACGCGAGGGCCACGGCGAACATCCCCGACGCCCCCTCGGTGGTGGCCGGCAGTCCCACGCTATCGCTCGTGGTCTGCCAGCCTTGGCCACCGAGCTGCCCGGTTTCGACATCGTGGCCGTAGGCGACGGTGTGAAGCGCTTCGACGATGCCGTCGCCGTCGATGTCGGCCACAAGCAGCTTGGAGACCTGCCACGAGCTGCCGAACCAGGTCGCGGCCGTACTCGCCGAAAAGAACGCCCCCTGGTTACGGTAGTGCCGCAACTCGCCCGCGCCCGCGGCGAAGATGTCCGCGTCGCCGTCGCCGTCCGAGTCAAGGATGCGAAGCTGGAAACCCAGGTCGGGGCCCTGCAAGCTGCTCCCTTGCACATACCCGCCAACCCCGTCGGCCTCGAGCACGTCGAGTCTGCCGCCGTCGCCAGCAGTGGCGCCCTGGCTGAGCACCACGATGTCGAGCAGTCCGTTGGCGGTGATATCGCCGACCGCGACCGCGATAGGACCGGCGTCGACGCTGAACGTGATCGGGGGGTCGTCGAAGCATAGTTCCGTCGGCACCGGGATCCCATCGCCACACAACGGTTCAACGGTCGATCCCGTGGTGTCGTCGGTGTCGGTATCCGCGTCAGTATCCGCATCCGCATCCGCATCCGCATCCGCATCCGCATCTGCATCCGCATCTGCATCTGCATCTGCATCCCCGGTCGTCGGAGCGACCCCGTCATCGGTCGTGGGCGTCCCGCTCGCGGACGGCCCCTCGGTGGTGCCACCGGTCGGGCTACTCGCGGTCCCCGCATCGGTGTCCGTGCCGTTGAGGTCACCGTCGTCCGGATTGAAGCAAGCACCCAGCATGGATGCGGAGACGATGAAGATAGCGGGCTTGCAATAAGGCATAGGGCTCCGAGACCGAGATAGTACCCGCTCGTGTGGCCGCGTAGTCCGCGAAACCCAAGATACGGACAAGCAGCGTCAGGTCACCCGCAAAGCGTGAGTCATCGCCGCTACTTAAAGGTCACCGCACCCCTATTGATGGTTGAAAGTACCACAATGGAGGTCATCATACCTTTATGAAGCAGAATCCGAACGTCCATCTCGTTGTCATCGACCCACAGAAGGACTTCTGCGACCCGCAGGGGGCACTGTACGCCCCGGGGGCAGAGCAAGACATGCAGCGCCTGGCCCACATGGTCGCCCGACTGGGGCCGCGGTTATCAGACGTCCATGTGACGCTCGACTCACATCGCAAGGTCGATATCAGCCATCCCATGTGGTGGCGTGACCGCACCGGTGCCACGCCGGATCCATTCACGCAGGTGACCGCAGCGGACCTTCAAGGCGGGCGAATGTCCACTGCGCGTCGCGGCATGCGCGACCGAACGCTCGCCTACCTCGAAGCACTCGAAAGTGCGGGTCGATACCCCCACACGATCTGGCCGTACCACTGCCTCATCGGCGACGAAGGGCACAGCGTGGTGCCAGCGCTCTCCGAAGCGCTTCACGAGTGGGAGGCGCGCTTCAAAATGGTGGACTTCATCACTAAGGGCTCCAATCCGTGGACCGAACATTTCTCGGGGGTCCGGGCCGAAGTTCCCGATCCGAGCGACCCGGGTACCCAAGTCGATCCTGGTTTCATCGCGACGCTGGCGGACGCCGAGATGATCGTGGTGGCTGGCGAGGCGTTGTCGCACTGCCTCGCCAATACGGTGCGAGACATCGCCAATGAGTTGGGGGCTCCCCAGTACGTTCGAAAGATTCATCTGCTGACCGACGCCACCAGCTCGGTCCCCGGATTCGAGCAGCTCGGCGAGGATTTCGTCCGCGAGTTCACCGCCCGCGGCATGCAGCTGAGCACAACGACCGATTTCCTCGCGGCCTGAGCTGCGAGGCCCCTCAATACGCCCCCACCCGCACGCCGCGAGCACCGCGGCAGGAGAGTCACAAGCATGGACGACACCGAAATGGACACACACGCGATCAAAGGCACGCACTACGGATTTTCAGCCGTACGCATCGAAGACCTTGGCGCCACCGAGTACACCCTGGTCGCAATCGCCGCCGACGCCAGTGCCAGCGTCATGGGATTCGCGCGTCAGATTGAACGCTGCATCGGCGAGGTCGTGCGCAGCTGCGGCAGCAGTCCACGCGCCGACAACCTGCTGGTGCGCACGACCGTCTTTGACGACACCGTCGAAGAGCTCCATGGTTTTTGCCCGCGGCCCAGCCTCGACCCGCAGCGCTACAACGGCACGGTGCGGCGCGGCGGCGCCACCGCGCTGTTCGACGCGGGCGAGAACGCGGTCGCCTCGATCACCCACTACGCCGCCACGCTCACCGACGCCGACTTCGACTGCAACGGGATCGTCTTTGTCATCACCGACGGTATGGACAACATGTCCAAGGGCTGTGCGCGGCGGCTGGCGGCGGCCCTAAGCCAGGCAGCGGGTCACGACGCACTCGAATCGATGGTCTCGATCTTGGTGGGCGTGGGCGTGGCCGATGACGCGGTCTCAACCTATCTGCACGCCGTCCGTCGCGACGTTGGCTTCGATCAGTACATCGAGTTGCGCAAAGCAGACGCCAAGACGCTGGCCAAACTCGCCGCCTTCGTCTCCAAGAGCATCGCCTCGCAATCGCAGGCCCTGGGCACGGGTAAGAGCAGCCGGGTGGTCGGTTTTTGATGACCGCTCGGTTTCATGCCGACGCCTGGTACACGACCGGCGACGGCCACATCGTGGGCCAAGACTACGCGATTGCCCACGACGGACCCGGGCCGCAAGCCATCGCGATCGTCAGCGACGGGTGCTCGTCCTCGCCCGATACCGACGTCGGTGCGCGCCTGCTGGCCCGCGCAGCGTTGGCCACCGGCAGCGAGCGCCACTCCCCATGTGGTTCGGCCGCGATCTGGCGGGCCGCTGCGGCGAGCGAGCCTCTCGGCCTGCCCGCACATGCCTTAGACGCCACGCTGTTGGTCGCGCACGCGCACGATGAAACGATCGAGATTTCGGTGCGCGGCGACGGTGTACTCGCCGCGAGACGCCGCGATGGCACCGTGGAGATTTGGGTCGTGACGCACCCACAAGGCGCGCCGTACTACCCGAGCTACACCCTGGATCCTGCCCGTCACCGTGAGTACCTCAAGGTGTACGGCGACTGCGTGAAAATCGAGCATCGGGCGCGTGACGGCCGATGGCACACAGAGTCGTCCCGTGGCGAGGGGAGACGGTTCACGCTGGAGCGCGCGGCCTACGACTTGGTCCTGCTCGCGTCCGACGGCGTCCTGTCGTTCGTCGGGCCGCCCTGCAGCGAGGACACCCACCACCACGAGCGGCAACGTGACACGGACGCAGCCCCGGTCGCGGTTGGATGCATCATCGCAGGGCTGCTCGGCGTGCCGCGTCTGCACGGCCGCTTCCTCGCGCGCCGTGCTCGCCGCTTCGTGGGCAAGACCTGCACCGCTCGGGGGTGGCGACCGCTGGATGACGTCGGCATCGCGGCAATCGCCATCACACACGAGGGACCACAGGCGCCAAAATGAAAGTCATGGTCGAAGGTGGGCGCGCGGTCACTCTCCGCACGAGCGAGTTCGTGGCCGAAGGCGGCGAAGGCCGGATCTGGGCGCGCAAAGGCACCGCCTACAAGGTCTACACCGACGCGACCCGCATTCTGTCCACGGACAAGATAGCGGCCCTGTCGCGGATCGACTGCGACGACGTCATCACGCCACAGAGACGCCTGCTCGATCCCAGCAGCCATGCCCCGGTGGGCTACACGATGCGGCACGTGTCCGGCGCGTGGATCTTGGGCCAACTGTTCGCGCGATCATTCTGCGACCGCCACGGTTTTGATCTCGCCGCAGCCTGTGCCCTCATCGCTCGCATGCGCGATGCGGTCGCGGCGGTCCACGCGGCAGACGTCCTGCTCGTGGACTTCTCGGACGTCAACGTTCTGGTCGACCCCCTCGACGGCGCGCCAGCGTTCATCGACACCGATTCCTGGCAGACGCCAAACCACGCCGCGACGGCCGTCACACCAGCGACATGTGATCCGCGAGCCCAGGGCGCAAACTTCACCGAAGGCAGCGACTGGTATGCGTTCGCGATCCTGAGTTTTCAACTGCTGGTGGGCATCCACCCGTTCCGCGGCAAACACCCCGCGGTCAAGGGCCTTACCGCGCGCATGGCCGCCGGCCTCTCGGTCCTGGACCCGAGCGTGTCCACCCCCCTGGCCTGCCGGCCGCTCGATGTCATCCCGCCGCACTACCGGGCCTGGTACGAGGCGCTGTTCGTTGATGGCCGCCGCGATGCGCCGCCCGTGTCCATGTCCGCCCCCCTTTGCGCGAACTTGGCCTCGATTCCCAGCGACACGACGCAGACCGCCCTGCAGCTGACTGCCCTCGGTTCTGCGGCCGCCCCGATCCAGCAGGCCGTCCCTTCGGCGGATGATCCCGGGTTGTGGTTGTACACCGACGCTGGACTCCAACGCGGCCCAGGTGGTGCGCTCGTCAGCGGCGCGCCGCCACGGGGACAACGGTCAGCCCTCGCTGTCGACCCGAACACGGGCTGGGTGATCGCCACGGTCGACCGCGACGGCGAGGGGCTGTCGCTGCAATCTGACCGACGCGTTGCGCCCGAGCACCTCGTGGTGCGGGTCGACGCGCTGTCAACGACCGCGGACGGCCGCGTCATTGTGCGAAACGGCGGTCACCTGATGGAGTTGTCGATGACAGCCTCGGGGCCGCACCAGGTCATGGTGTTTCCGCGGGTCATCGGCTCGGTCCTGCCCCACGCCACCGTGCTCGGATCGGGCGTCGCCTTGCAGAACATCCTGGGGCGAGCCCACGTCCACCTGCTGCACGCGCCAGGCGTAGCGCCCCAGGTGCGGATCGAAGCGCTCGATGGTTACCGGATCTTGGACGCGAAGTACGAGCGAGGAACCTTGATCGTGACCGGGCGACGCGCCGATTCGACGCACGATCTCGCCAGTCGGTTCACGATCCGATTCGCGCCCAACTTCCAGCGGTACGCCATCACGCGGGTCGATGATGTCGAGGATCCCACGGTCGATTTTACCGTCACGGATGCGGGGATCTGCGTCGCCCGGGGGGTGGTGGCGCCCGACCTCGACGTTTTTGTCGCCTGCGAAAACGTAACCGGCAATGCACCTGAAAGCGGACCTCTCCGTGCACGCAGGCTCGACGCGGCCGCGATTGGCACCGCCTGGCTGGCCCGGACCGGGAACGGTTCGGTCGTCGCGATCGGGGAGCGAGACGTGCTCAGGGTGCGTCTCGCGCCACCCAGCGCGCGCGCAACAATCTAGAGCACAACACGCTCCGCCGTCGTTCACCCAACCGCGGCGAGCCACCACCTGTGCCACGTCTCCACCTCTGTGTCGGACCCATCCTCTCTGCGCGCCCTGCGGACCCCGCGTTATTGGCGTGTGGGGCTCCAATCCTGGGTCACACGGGGTTGCGGGCAGCAAGCTCTGCTAACATCGGGCGCTCGGTGGACTACAAGTCGCAAGTGCCCGCAGTCGGCGGACCGAATAGTCAGCCGACGACCGCGAAGTGCGAGGTGCTCAGTCGGTTGGCGATCGGTGGCATGGCGGAGCTGTATCTGGCCCGCCAGCACGGCGCGATAATCGTCCTCAAACGCATTCTCCCGCACCTGGCCGAAGATCCCGAGTTCGTTCGGATGTTCCACGACGAGGCCAACCTCGCCGCGACGCTGGACCATCCCAACATCGTCCGCGTCTACGACCAGGGCCGGGACGGCGACAACTTCTATTTCACCATGGAGTACGTCCACGGTGAAAACGTCAGGACGATGATCCGCGCGGCGCAAAAAGCCGAGCGATTCCTGCCGCTGCACCACGTCGTCCAGATCGGGGTCGGCGTCGCCCGCGGACTCAACTACGCGCACGATCGCCGCGACGACACAACCGGACTCCCCCTGGAGATCGTGCATCGCGATGTCTCGCCGACGAACGTCCTGGTGGCGTTCGACGGGGCCGTCAAGATCGTCGACTTCGGGATCGCCAAGGCGGCCGCCGCAACGCACATCACTCAAGCCGGCATGCTCAAAGGGAAGGCGTCCTACATGTCGCCCGAGCAGTGCCGAGCGGAGCCGGTCGACCGCCGCAGCGATGTCTTCGCGATCGGCATCTTATTGTACGAGATGACGACGCTGACTCGTTTGTTCCGAGGCGACAACGAGCTGGCCGTGCTGCACCAGGTGCTGACCGGTCGCGTCGATCCACCATCGGAGCGCGTGCCAGGTTTCCCCCCGGGGCTCGAAGGCATCCTCCTCAAAGCGCTCCAGCAGTCGCCCGACGATCGATATCAAACGGCAGCGGAGTTGGGGGAGGCGTTGGCGGAGTGGGGGCACGTCATGGGGCTCCCCTCCAGCGAAGCGGGCCTGGGACAGTACCTGCGAGAGCTGTGCGGCGACCGCCCGTTACCGTGGAAAGATGACGAGGACCACCAGGCACCTGTGCCCGCCGCCGCCGCACCGAGCAGCGAGAGCGACGATGGTGAAACCCGCGTGGCGCGTTCGGATGGCGGAAACTCTCAGATCGCAGGCGGTGCGCCGGACCTGACTCCGACGCCATGGCCGGCCGGGGACGCCTCGGGGAACGGCGTGCCGCCAGCGCAGCCCCCCGTGGACGCGCACGCCGTCGAACCGACGACCGTCTCGACGCCACCGACGGCCAGTGAATCCGGACTAGCCCCGGTCAACGAGTCGACGCCGGTCGCGACCGCGCGACCTGTGTTTTCTGCGCCAACGGCCCCAGCGGT
>JAESSZ010000587.1 GCA_016763875.1 Nannocystaceae bacterium | reverse complement strand
GGCACGTCCCGGGGGTGGGGCGCGCCGAACCGCCGCTCGCAACGGCCCAGGCGATCCTCGGACCGTGGAGCCTGCGATGCACGACGAAGACGGAGAGCCAAGTTCGTTGCGCCGCTCAGACCATGCTGCGCAAGACGATGCGACTGGAGGAAGGCGGCGTTGTGGCCACGCGCGTCAGTGACAACGGTCCGCTCAAGGGTACGTACGCCGTCGACGGAGACACGCTCACGCTCTCTTTCGACATCAGCGGACACGCCGTGGATGAAGTGTACCAACTGCGGATCGACGATGGCCGCCTGCTCCTGTGGTCCGGGGCCGCGGGACGAATCTTCGCACGCGCTGATGCGCCGTTCGAACCCTCCGTCTCGCGGACGAGTGAACCGAACGGGCCCACGACGTCGAGCGTTCACGGCGTCGCGTACTCACTCAAGCTGCCGGCGATGTATGGGCTGGTCAAAGACGGGAAGCGGGAGCGTTGGGACGCTCCGGTGGACGATGGCTTGTACTTCGAGGTGACGACCCAGGCCCGCGAAGTCGCCGTTCCCAGCGACGGGAGCGCGGCCGAGGTCTCTGGATGTCCGTCGCCGGTGCAACCAATGCCCGTCGGACGCACGCATCGCGGCGCGAGCGACGGACCCACCAAACTTCTGCGGATCAGTACCGGCATCTGCCTGCAGCCCGGCAAGCGCTCGCTTCGCTGCGACGCGGGGCACTCCCGCGGGTCCATTCGCCCTGCCGAACAACAGGCGGCTGAGTTGGTTTGCCAAAGCTTGCGGCTGGCGGACTGAAGGTCGCCGCGGCTTGTGTCGCTCCAGGATCGAACCCGTCCGCGAGATTTGGGCCGGGGGCCAAACTCCTGGGCCGTATCGGCTGCGTCGACGTTGGCGCAATCCGATCGCTGTTTGGCCGACTCTTCGCGCATGTGACGTCACCAACCAAACCCACAAGCCCGTGCCGCAGCGTCCAGATCGCGGGATTTGTAGTCGCCGGCATGCTTGCGACATCGGCCAGTGCCGAGGCGGCCAATATCGTGACCGAGCTTGGCTCGCCGGGAACGCAGGCGTGGCGCAACGCCTGCCCGGGACCCCAAAACGCGCCGACGGGCGGCGGGGAAAAACTCACGAGCTGCACCCCGGGAACTCCTGGGTGCATGCACCGTGTGGATATCGATACGTCGATTTTCCCAAATGCGGTGTGTAGCGACGGGACGCCGGGCGCGTTCTACATTCGTGAGGGACAAGGGGTCGACGACCACAACCGCTGGGTCATCCATCTGCAGGGCGGCGGACGGGCGCAAAGCTACGCCGACGTCGAAGCACGATGGTGCGGCACCCAAGGTGGGCTGCCCTACAACGCGGCGAAGATGAGCTCAGACTGGAATGGCGACGGCAACACGGACCTGTTCGACCACGCGACGGTACCCGGGATGACGGCGTCAAGTCCGGACAACGAGTTCGAAAACTGGAACCACGTCTTCGTCTATTACTGCAGTTCGGACGCGTGGCAAGGCACCCGGAGCAACGTCTTGTTCAGCGAAGGTGCGAACGACGTACGTATCGACGCCCGGGGTCACACGATTTTGGCCGTCGTGCGCAGGATGCTCCGCAAGCGAGGGGCCGCCGCTGCGTGGACCGCCGTGGGTGGCGAGACGTTGCCTGACTTGGACAGCGCGACCGACGTTATCCTCTCGGGCACATCCGCGGGAGCCCGAGGAGCGCTGAACAACGCCGACTGGTTCTTCACACCACTCCCGTCGATCGAGCGCTCGTTGGTGATGGACGGCAACATGGACGTGTCCGACACCGTATTGCTGAGCAACAACATCTGGCTCGATGACGACAATGATGGCGTGGGGGACAGCAACTACTACTCCGGGAGGATCGGCCAGGAGCTTGATGAATGGGGGCCGGGTGGCTATCTCAACAAGATCGGCGCGTTCGCGGACCAAAGCTGCCGGTCGATCTACAACCCGCTCGGTCGCATGGATCGCTGCAGCATCATGTCGACGGTGCTGCGCTTGAACTACGGCGTTGCACCGCTCATCGAGACGCCCACCTTCGTGCGCGTGGACTTGGACGACCCTGTCCTCTCAAAAGGATGGTCGCAACATCCCAACCCGCTCGGGTTTTCGCTGCTCGCGGGCGGTGCCAGCGGCACGCCGACCACGGCCGCGGACTTCCGCGCGCTGACCCGTGCGACGCTCGTGCAACTCTTCGACGACCAGGACACGGTGACGGGGGTGATTGGCCCTCGCGATTCGAGACACGTCGGGCTCGAGTCTGCGCGCGCGTTCGGCTGCACGGTCGTGCGAGATACGACGGACACGGCGCCATTTGGGATTGTCGGCGGCACCGCAGCGACGGTGCACGATGCTCTGTGGGAATGGCTCAATCTCGGCGGCCCACGTTTGCCGGGAAGGCGCCTAGACCGGCCGGTCGGCGGAGATGTGACGTTCATCTCATGCCCGTAGAAGAGTCCTGAACAGCGGGATCATCGGACCGTAGGCGGTCGGTTTTACGTTGGCGGTGTGTCAATATACGGCCGTGTTCGTTCGCCCCTCCGTACTAATGGCGTCCGTTCTAGTGGCGTTCGGGCTGCTCGCCTGCAGCGGCAACGCGGTCATCGAGATCTCGGCTGACCCGGGGTCGGGTCCGACGCGCTCTCCTGCGTACGAACGCTTCGTCCTCGACAATGGACTGCAGGTCGTCTTGTACCAAGACCATCGAATACCGCTGGTCGCTGTGAATCTGACCTATCACGTCGGTGAGATGCACGATGGGGCACACCCCGGCCTCGCGCACCTGGTTGAGCACTTGATGTTTCGTGGCACGCGGAACACCAAAGACCATGGGTTTCTCCGTCAGCTCCAGGACGCGGGCTGCGTGGGGGCCAACGCGTCCACGCATCTCGACCGAACCGAGTACTACACAGTGGCTCCGGCCGAGCAGCTCCCGCTGGTGCTGTGGCTGGAGTCCGACCGTATGGGTAACACTGCACGAGTTCTCTCGAAGTCGCACGTCTCGCAGGAGGTCTCGACGACCACCGACGAGTGGCGGACCCGCGTGGCAAGTAAGAGCTACGGACTTGCGATCGACCAAGTCTACGCAACTCTTTTCCCCGCACCTCATCCTCACCACATGGCCGAACCCTCAGAGATCGCTCGGCTGCAGTTGAGGCACGCGACCGGTTTCATGAACCGCTACTACGGACCGGCGAACGCCACACTCGTGCTCGCCGGAGATCTCCCTGCGAACGTCCGCGAGACGATCGAACGGGCCTTCGCCCGACGCACGGGGGGGCAGCGGCCGGCCGAACGCAGTGCCGCGATCACACGCGGCCACGCCGAACGAACGATCGAAGTCCACTCAGAGTTCGCGACAACCCCGCTGCTCGTCTTGGTCTGGCCCACCCCCGGAAACCTGCAGCCCGACGATGCTGAGGCCAGAATCGTGGCAGACGCCCTCAATGCAGGTCCGCTCGACGCACTCGCGCGAAGCCCCGAGGGGGAGGTGTTGATCTGGTTGCGTGCCGAGCAACACAGTAGCCCAGGACAATCTGTGTTTACGATC
>JAESSZ010000062.1 GCA_016763875.1 Nannocystaceae bacterium | reverse complement strand
TGGGGACGCGACGCAGCAAAGCCCCCGTTGTCGGATTCAGTTCGCGGAGCTCCCGATAGGGGGCGAATGCCCGCGCGGTGTCCTCTGGGGCGCCGCGATTGATAACGAACAGTGGCGAGAGACCGTTGGGCGGATGAAGGACCCACTGCGCAGGTGCTGTTGTCCACAACACTGTGCCGTCGTTAGGATCGAGGGAGACCAGGGCATCGCCGAGACCCGCCGAGCGCCCTTGTTTGGAGATCAAGACGCCAGCGGGACTGAAGTAGCTGCCGTCGGCGAAATCGTTTGGGCCAAAGTAGCCCGGGTAGTCGTAGCTCCAGACGAGTTCGGCGTTGGGCGCAGTCTTGGCGGCGCGCTCCTCGAGCGGCGATGCCTTCCCGCTTGGCCCTGTATTCGGAGACGACTGCAGCGGACAGCCAGCTAGAGCACCTAGGAAAACTGCGGCTCGGGCACTGCGCACCCGATGAGCCTAGCAGCAGCTCGGGCTCACCCGCAGCCTCGCACGTGGTGCGTCGCGGTTGGCGCCTCAACGGGCGGATACGGGCTGAGGGTGCTGCGCCAACCACTGAGACAGTCGTTGCGCGAGGTCTGCCGGACGCTTCTCGAAGCGGGCGAGGGCCAGATGAACACGCCGACGCGCTTCGCGATGCAGCTCCGCGCGCGTGCGCTGAGCGGCGCAGATGTCGGCAAAAACGAGTGTCGCTTCCGCCGAGGTCAACACATTCTCGGTCTCTAGTTTGCAAGCGCTCCGGGCGATGGTCTCGGCCTGTTCGAACCGTTGAGCCTTCGCGAACGCACGTGCCGCGGCGGTCATGATCGAGATTTGGAAGTCGTTCGAGACCTTCTCCATCCCGGGTTGGAGTTCGGCCCACGACCGCTCGAGGTCTTCACCTGCGACATGAAGCAACCACTCGCTGTGAAGGGACACGTCGAGTTCGCCCTCCGGCGGCGTGGCTCCTTCCGAGTCGGAGATCGCCGAGGAGATCGTCGCTCGATGTCGCTCGAACATGCCCAACCGTCGTTGGATTTGGGCGAGCTGCAATTTTTTTGAACTGACCCAGGAATTTTCGCCCCCCAAAAGCGCTGTAAGGCGCTCGACCGCATGTCGGAGGTCCTGTTCGTGACGTTCGGCGGCGTCAACGTTGCTCCGCAGTACGGCGGTCGTGCTAGTGACGAGGTCGCGAAAGGCGTCGTCCCCTGCGATATCAAGACGGCCTTCGTCGAGTTGCCACGCGACGGCTTCGAAGGCTTCAATTCCGGTCGTCGGTTTGCCCCGCTGTTGGATCACGAGGGCGAGGTTCAAATGCAAAACGAACGATGTCCGGCCGGTAGGATCGGAAACCTCGAGTGCGCGTCTGATCGCGTGTTCGGCTTGGCCAAGCGATCCGCGCACGTGCAAATCACTTCCTAGCGCTCCGAGAAACTGGCCTCTCGTGTCAGCGCGAAGGAGGCCGAATGCGGGTTTCGCCGCCATTGAGAGTCTGGTCTCGAGGGTCTCCATGTCGAGCGCCCCCTCTGCAGCTAGAACATTGAGTTCTGCTCCGACCCTGGCCATTTCATTCCATCCTTGGGGGGTCGTACCAACCTGCGCCAAACATGCTTTGGCCCGGTCCACCCAGCGGCGTGCTTCCTTCTTCCGTCTCCCCTGAGGTGCGAGGCGAGAGGCGAGCAGTCCCGCCGCATCCGCGGCGAGTTCGAGTTCTCCGAGTTCGAGCGCGGCCTCGTATGCGTTCGAACACGCATCATGGAGTGCCACGTGGTCCGAGGAGGTCTGGAGCGCTATGCAGCGAAGCCGATATTGACGAAGGACGAGGGGACGAAAGCCGAGTTCTCGGACAACGGGCAGAGCCTCATCGAGTCGTTCGAGTGCAAGACTCCGGTCCTCGGCCGACAGAGCTCCGGTTGCGTCCAAGAGACGACGTTGCGCGGCAACGGCCTGCTCGAATTGTGCGCGAGAAAGCGCGTAGTGACCGGGAGCCTGGGACACCTTGCCGCAGCTTCGCGGGTCAGCCATCCCTCGCCCCATCCAGCTTGGAGCGTGAAAGGGGAGCTCGGACTCCTGAGCTTGACGCCACAAGGCGGCGACGTTCTGCGCGGCACTCGCATGGAGGTCGAGGCAAGCTTTCGTCCAGTCCAGGGTGGCCGTGGAACGGGATTCGCAAGCTTGTCGGTTCGTGTCTCCCCAGAGCAGCTTCCAACGCTCGAAGCGCTCGTAGGCCCCTGCGTTCGCCCCTGCGATGGAGGCCTTCGGACGAGGGGCGGAGGCAATCGAATTTTCGCGGGCAAGGCAGGAGGCGAGTTCACGTGCGTCCACCGCCTGGAAGTGGAGAACCCCGACCGCTGTCACACCGGCTGCTACGGAGACAGCGACGAGCGAGAATGTTCGGCGACGTCTTCTCCGTAGCCGGCGTCGAATCTCGCGCGAGAGTTGCTCGACCGACTGCCACCGATTGTCGGGTTCGGCGCTCAGCCCCCGTTCTAGAAGCGAGCGCAGCCAGCGAGGCACTCGCCTCGAGACCTCCGTGGCGGGCTCGACGAACCGTTCGTGGGTCACCCCGTACCGGAGCGTATCAACCGAGGAGAGGTCAAAAGGGTGGGCAGAGAACAGAATTTCCCAGTAGGAGACGCAATAGGCGTAGAGGTCCGAGCGCTGGTCCGCAGGCTCTCCCGCCCACAACTCGGGCGCCATGTACGCGGGAGTTCCCGGGTGTCGCCCGGCCCGTGAGACTCGTCCCATTTCCAAGTTTCCGGCGTTGGAAGGGGAGGTGAGCCCACGGTCAGTCTCGGATACGCGAACACTCGCGAGCCCGAAGTCCATAACCAAGGGCACGCCGTCATCGGACAGCATGACGTTGTCGGGTTTGAAGTCGCGGTGGATCAGCCCTTGGGCGTGTGCAGCCGCGAGTCCAGCAGCAGCTCCCTGCATTGTTTCGACCACAGCTCGCCAGCGAGGATTCGATGTCTCGCCCCACTTTAGAAGGGTCTGCCCCTCGACGAGGGCCATGACCAGGAACAACGCCCCCTCATGTGTCCCCGCGTCGAAGATTGGGACGACGTTGGGGTGCTCAAGCTTCGCAAGCGCCTGTGCCTCACGCAGGAGTGCGCCGGATTCTCGGCGTCCGTGCGCCAGAGGATAATGTAGGACCTTGAGCGCGACCTTGCGTTGGAGTTTCTCATCATGGGCGCGGAAAACGACCCCCATGCCCCCAGCGCCGAGCAGTCCCTCGAGCCGATACCGACCGACGAGTGAGCCAATACCCAACTTCCCGCGAACGTCCCCCCTCGCGCTTTGCGACTCGATGTCGAGCGGTCGAGTGGTTTGAAACATGACTGCTGCGCTCGCAACCCATGTTGAGGGTTGATGGATGGATTCGGCATGCGCCGACGCCGATATGCGTGCCAATCGTAGCAGATCGTTCGTATGCGGGTCGACGCAGTGTGCTCAGGCTGACAGGCCGCCTCTACCCGGTGCGTGCCCGATGGGGTCAAACAGTGCGAGTCGAGCCCCGTAGGCTCTGGGCGAGGCTCCGACGGCCCAGCAACATGATCGTGTCCCGGTTCAACGCGGACCAGCCCACCGTGGGCCTTGATCGGCTGTCTTCTGCAACTCCAGCTATTTTTTTCCGTCTACACTACATTGGTCTTTCGACGTAACCCTTGGCAGGAAGTGCTCGCCGGTCTCGGGGAGCCACCGCGATTTCTCAAGCTGCTGCTGATCAGCCTGTCGGTGGGCTGCCTTGGCGATGCCATCGAACCGCTCCGGCCCTCGGTCGAGTTGTTGCGCTTGGACCCGGCGGCGCGGGAGCGCGGCGAGGTCTGGCGCCTGGTCACCTACGGCTTGTTTGGCCGCGGAGGTATCAGCGCGTGGGTCATCGCTCAACTCGTGCTCGTGTACTGGCTAGCTCAGCAGCTGGTGGTCTGGGTCCGAGTGGAACGGGCTCGGACCACGCTGCTGGGTGGCGTCGCCGTCGCGGGCGTTGCGGCTGCGGCGGCTCAAGCAGGGTCCGATCACTTCGGCGGTCCGTCGTGCGGCTACGCGCCGTTTTGGCTGATGCAGGGACAGAACGTGATCATTGCGATCGGGCTCGCCGCATTTTCTGCATCCAACCGTCATTCGACGGTCTCGCACACGCCGTATGTGTTCGGCCTGCCGATCCCGACGCGCTGGCTCGTCCCGCTTCAGCTGCTGATGGCCCTCGGTGGTGCGT
The DNA here is from genome assembly GCA_016763875.1 of Nannocystaceae bacterium. Lineage (GTDB taxonomy): Bacteria > Myxococcota_A > Polyangia > Nannocystales > Nannocystaceae > JAESSZ01. The sequence continues at coordinate 8 of JAESSZ010000062.1, read as the reverse complement.
TGAGCACG
>JAESSZ010000586.1 GCA_016763875.1 Nannocystaceae bacterium | reverse complement strand
GCCAACGAGCGCCAGCCAGTCCGGAATGCTCGCGGGCTCCACCCCCCGCCGAGTCTTCACGGCGGCGGCATCGATGAGTTTGCCGCGCATGCGATCGACCTGCACCACCCGCGGATCGGTGAGGCACTGCCCCAGGTCTTTGTCCGGCGTCATGATCCGAACTTGGTCGACCTCCTCGACGAAGCGCGCGGCCCCGGACGCAAGTCCGTCGTCGGCCTCCCACTCGTCCATCGACCACACCGTGACCCCCAACGCCGCCGTCGCCTCCTCAACGAGGTCAAACTGGCCCTGGATCTCCGGGAGGACACCTTCGTCGGATTTGTATCCGGCGAACAGATCGTTGCGAAACGACCGGATAGGATTGTCGAAGGCAACGGCCAGGTGGGTGCAATCTTCTTCGCGATCGACGAGCAGAGCGATGAGCGAGAACAGCAACCCCACCGTGCCCTTCACGTCGCGGCCCTGACCGTCCACGCGTCCAGGTCGCGGAGAAAAGTGGGCCCGGTACAGCTCGAAGGTTCCGTCAATGAGATGCAGTCGCACGTCGTTCTCCGTTTGCGACCGGCATGTCGGTCGCGTGCACGTAGTCAAACCACACGAGTTGGTCCACCTCGGCGTCGCCGGTCGCCACGTTCCAACTCGGGTCTTCGTCTTTCCAGCGGGCCGACAACGCTTGTGCATGCTCGTGGGCCTCCACGAAGTACCGCGCGCGCTCGGCGAGCACCTGCTGTTCCGACATCGGCGCCTCGTGGTCACCGGCGGCGAAGCTCTGGGCCGCCTCCTCCAGCGCACCGACCGTCAACATCAAGGGCTCCAAGTCGGGCACCGGACGTTCGACGTGGCGCCACACCCCATCGCGCCAACTCAGCTCGTAGCGCGGCGCAAAGTCCCGCCCGTGATCCGCGACGAACTCGACCGCGGACAACACAAACTCCACATCGTCATCGGAGGCGTAGTACGGCAACGACACGCGCACCCAACCGGGTTTGACGCCCCCGACCCCGCGTTTGATAAGCCCACGAAAGCGCTCGGACGTCCCGCGATCGATCCCCAACAGGCGATGGCCGTAAGGCCCCGCGCACGAGCAGCCCGCTCGGTTTTGAATCCCGAACAAGTGGTCCAACAGCACCGAGACCAGGTCGTGGTGAAGACGCTGGATGTTGAACGAGATCACCGCGAGTCGATCCGGTTCCAGTGGACCCAACAGATCGATCCGCGGATGCTTGGAGAGACGCTCCAGTGCGCGTCGCGCAAGCGTGATCTCGTGGGCGCGAATGCGATCCCCTCCCACCATTTCTTTGACGAGGAACGCCGTGCCCGCCCGAAGGTCGCCGACGATCGCGGGCGTGCCGGACTCTTCGCGCTCCTCGAGCCGCTCCACGTAGTCGATGGAGTCCTTCGCGGCAGCCGAGACGTAGTCAACCGTGCCGCCGCCTGGGTGGGCAGGAACACGCCCTCGAAAGAGCTCGCGATTGGCGACCAAAATGCCCGAGGCTTGTGGGCCACCCGCAAACTTGTGCGTCGACAGGAACAACGCATCGATGGCGGCGTCGGAGTCGGCGGGGTGCATGTTGATCGGGATGTAGGGTGCCGCGGCGGCGTAGTCGAACACCGCGTAGGCCCCACCGCGATGCAGCACGCGAGCGATGGACTCCACATCAGACAGCACGCCAGTCACGTTGCTGGCGGCCGAGAAGGTGCCAATCTTCAGCTCCCGGTCGGCGTACTGGGCCAGTTTGACCCGAAGATCGTCGGTATCGATGTGCCCCTGTGCCGTCAGCCCGATCTCCACGACGTCGGCGATGGACTCCACCCAGGGCAGCTCGTTGGAGTGGTGCTCGTACGGCCCGATGAACACCACGGGTCGCTCACGCTCGGGGATCGCCGCGGCCAAATCGTAGCGACGCAACAGCGGCTCGGAGATGTACAGGCCCAGGACGCCGACGAGTTTGTTGGCGGCTGCAGTGGCGCCCGCCCCCGTGAACAAGACGACGTCGTCGGGCCCGGCGCCGACCGACTGCCGCACCACGTCGCGCGCTTTTTCGCGCAGGTTGGTCACCATGCGACCCGTGGACGACACGGCCGTATGCGTGTTGGCGTAGAACGGCCGCACGGTCCGAATCCAGGCCTCGACGAAGTGGAGATACCGGCCAGTCGCCGTCAGGTCGGCGTAGTAGACCAGCCGTCGCCCAAACGGGGTGTCGAGGGACGCGCGTCGGCCCACCTCGTTGACCCGAATGAACTTCGCCACCTCTTCGAAGCTCTTCACGGCGCGAGCCTACCCCACCAAGCCACGATTCCGCGCTCCGTGGCTCGCTGCGCCTACATGAACGTCCGCTGCGGAGATCTACGGTGCCTCGCCGGGCTACACTGGACGCGGCTGGAGACCGGCTGGACGCATGGAGTGGGAAGACATCTTTGGACCTGATGCCGATCGGCACCTGCGTCCTTCGGCCAGCGCCGCACTGCAGACACTCGAGACGGCAAGCGAGACCGAGCCGCCGGTGTCGTTCATTGCGGCGCACATGAATCTGTCGTGTCCCGGCTATCTGCGAAGCGCGACTGCCGACGGCCTGTTCGTCGAACTCCCCCACCCGCCACCGGACTCCATCGAGGTCGGGGCGATGGCGGCGATTCGCTTCGCGATTGCAGGCAAGGCGGCGGGGTTCACCAGTCGCGTGGAACAGACCGAGGACATCGGCGACGGGGCGCTGAGACTGCGCATGGCCATCCCGCCGAAGATTCGCACCGACGAGCAACGCGCTGCCGTCCGGATCCCCGTGCCGGGCGAGACGCTGGCGGCCGCAATACTCGACGGCGAGACACCGGTCGCCGTGCGTCCGATCGACATCAGTCTCTCGGGCATGGGCATTGCGTTGCGCGACGATCGATTGGCCGACCTCGCGCTGGAGCATCGCCGCATGATCGTGCTCAAGCTCGGCCGCAACAAAGTGTTGTTGGAAGTCGAAGTGCGACGGCAAGACGGCCGTCGCTTCGGACTCGCGTTTGTCCTTCGCGAGGATCGCCCCGCCGCCCTCGTGAAGATCGTGTCAAAGCTTCAGTACCTCGGCACCGCGACCTAGATCGAACAGAAGGCTTCGTAGTCGATAAGCTCGATCTCTTCCGGTTTCTTGCTGCATACGCGGCACTCCGGATCCTTACGCAGCTTCAGCGTACGGAACTTAGTCCCGAGCGCATCGAACATCAGCAAGCGGCCCGACAAGCTCTCGCCCGTGCCCAAGATCAACTTGAGTGCCTCGGTGGCCTGCACGCATCCGACTAACCCAGGCAGTACACCAAGCACGCCCGCCTCTTGGCAGCTCGGTGACATGCCTGGCGGCGGCGGATCCGGGTACAGGCAGCGATAGCAGGGCCCCTCGGTCGGCAAGAAGGTCGTCATCTGACCTTCGAAGCGGAAGATGGAGGCATGAATGACCGGCTTGCCAAGCTTTAGCGCGGCATCGTTGAGTAGGTAACGCGTGGGGAAGTTGTCCGCACCATCGACGATGAGATCGTAGTCCTTGATGATGTCTAAGACGTTGTCGGCGGTGAGCCGAGTTGCATGGGCAACGAAGTTCACGTCGGGATTGAGCGCCTGCAGGGTCTTGCGCGCGCTCTCGACCTTGAGCATGCCCAACCGTTCCACGTTGTGGAGCACCTGCCGCTGCAGATTGCTCTCGTCGACAACGTCATCGTCGACCATGCCGATCGTGCCCACGCCAGCGGCGGCGATGTACAGACTCGAAGGCGAGCCGAGGCCGCCCGCGCCGAGGAACAGCACCTTGGCGTCCAGGAGTTTGCCCTGCCCTGCCTCGCCGACTTCCGGCAGCATGATGTGACGGCTGTAGCGCTTGAGCTGCTCCGGTGTCAGCACGCGCGGGCGCTCAAACGCAAAACCGGCGTTCTTCCAGGCGCGGAATCCACCGGCCATGGACGAGACTTTGGTGTAGCCAAGCTCGGTTATCGACTTGGCCGCCAGGGCCGAACGCGTGCCCCCAGCGCAGTAGATGATCACCTCTTGGTCCCGCGACGGCACCGCGTCTTCGACCTTGAGCTCAAGGAATCCTCGCGGGATCCACTGCGCGCCCGGGATGAACCCCTGCTCGTACTCGTCTCGCTCCCGCACATCCAAAAGCACTGGCGCCGCGGTCGCCTCCGCTTTGAGGTGGGCCTGGGTCGCCTCGACAGAGACCTCGTGGATCTGCGACTTCACCTGGGAGAGGAGTTCGTTGAATGTCGGCATCGAATCGTCGGACCTTCTGTGACGCACGTGGGCATCGGGCGGAGGAGTAATACAGCTGTGTACCGCCTAATGTAGAATTCGTGCTGCGCGTACGAAATGTGCACCGCAGCCGGTCCACGGTCAAACGTCGCGGCTGTTTTCCTGTTACGTACCCGTTTATTGCCCTGGCACGCTCGCGGTCGCATGGCGCGCGACTTACTCGGCGCGGTCCACGCGCGAGACTGAGCGGAAGAGGCCGGGTATACCCACACCGACGAGCGCGTTGCCGCGTTCAAGTGTTCGCCAGTGGCCAATTCCTCCCCCGTGACCGCCCTGCCCGCCGATGACGGCGAGGCCCTCCGCTCGCTCGCCGAGTCACGCCAACGGCTAACCAGCGAGTTGCATCGGCGCATCGTTGGCCAACAAGAGGTCATCGAGTTGCTGCTGACGTGCCTGTTCGCGCGCGGCCACGGCCTATTTGTCGGCGTGCCCGGCCTCGCCAAGACGTTACTCGTCTCGAGTCTCGCCGAAACGCTCGACCTCGACTTCTCGCGGATCCAGTTCACGCCCGACCTCATGCCCGCGGATATCACGGGCAGCGAGGTGCTCGAAGAAGGTGAAGGAGGCCGTCGGTCGTTCCGATTCGTAGCCGGACCCGTGTTTTGCAACTTGCTGCTGGCGGACGAGATCAACCGAACGCCGCCCAAGACCCAGGCTGCACTGCTGCAAGCGATGCAGGAGGGCAAGGTCAGCGCTGGCGGTAAGACCCACCGGCTACCGCCGCCGTTCCACGTGTTCGCCACACAAAACCCAATCGAGCAAGAAGGCACCTACCCGTTGCCCGAAGCACAACTCGACCGGTTCATGCTTCAGATCAACGTGGGCTACCCGGACGTACAGAGCGAGCGGCAGATCGTCGCGCTGGGCACGGGTGACGACGTCCAGCTCTCGCCAGTTCTGACTCCGGTGCAACTGTTGGCCCACCAGGCGTTGGTGCGCCGTATTCCTGTACCGCCCTCCGTGGTCGACCACGTGGTGGGCCTACTTCGTGCTTCGCGACCCAGCGACGACGCTTGTCCCAAGGCGGTCAAAGAACTCGTGCGATGGGGCGCGGGACCACGCGCGGGGCAGCAACTCATCGCGGCAGCGCAGGCAAAGGCGGCGCTCGATGGACGTGCCGCGGTCAACGTTCACGATGTCCGCGAGCTGTCGGGCCCGGTCCTCGAGCATCGTCTGGTCCGGAGTTTTTCGGCCGAGAGCCGCGGTGTTTCGAGCCACGAGATCATGAGCGAGATTCTGTCGGCCGTACCGGCCTAACCCTGGACGCACGCAGTGCAGGGCTCCCCGCAAGGCGATGCGCTCGCCAAGATCGTTCCGGCCGAACTCCGTGAGTTGCTGCGTTCGCGCACGCTCAGCCTCTCACGACCGATTTGGGGCCGCCGACACGGTCGACACACGTCCGCCCGGGCGGGCCTGGGCTTGGACTTTCGCGATCATCGGGCCTACGTCCCCGGGGATGACCCACGCATGCTCGACTGGCGCGCTGTCGCTCGTCGGGAGCGTTTGGTGTTGCGGCAGACGGAAAGCGAAGACGAACTCCGGCTCACACTCGCGGTCGACGACGGCAAGGGCATGGCGTACGGAAGCGGCGCGCAGAGCAAGCGCCGCTACGCGCACGCGGTGGCTGGCGGGCTCGCTTGGCTGGCGCACCGTCAGGGCGACGCGGTGGCGGCCGT
>JAESSZ010000585.1 GCA_016763875.1 Nannocystaceae bacterium | reverse complement strand
TGCTGCAGGGCGACCGTATCGTGGCGATCGAAGGCCAGGACGTCCGCTCTTGGCGCGACATGTCCAAACGCATCGCCGATTCGCCCGGCGTCGAGTTGGACATCCAGCTCGAACGCGACGGCAAGCGCATCGATCGCGTCATCACACCCAGGAAAATCATGCGGCGCAATCAACTGGGTGTCGTCACCCCAGTCGGTCGCCTGGGCGTGCTGTCGTGGTTTTACGCCCCCCAGATCGGCATCACCAATCCGGAGTCTCCGGCGGCGGTGGGCGGGCTCAAGACCGGTGACATCATCACCTCGATCAACGGCGAACCCGTGCGCACGGGTGAGGAACTGCAGCGCATGCTCGACGCCACCGGGAGCGAGCAGGTGCGCCTCACCTACCTGCGCGCCGAGATCCGCGCCGGACCGCTCGCCAAATACATGCTCTACGAATCCGCGCACGCGCTGCTGCTGCCGCGCAAGGCCGGCGAGACGGACGTGGAAGACCTTGAGTCGGCGACGGGCATCGTCCCCGCCAACACGTTCATTCGCTCGGTCGAAGCGGGCAGCCCCGCGGCCAAAGCGGGCATCAAGGCTGGCGACCGCTTCCTCGCCGTAGACGGCGTCACCTTCGCCAAATGGGAGTACCTGTCTGAGGTCCTGGCCAAGAAACGAGACAGCGCGATCGAGTTGAAGGTGCAATCGCTCGGTGAGCCGCCACGCACGCTCACCGTGACGCAAGCGCTCAAGAGCTACCGCGACTTGTACGCGCAGGATCGCCAGTATCTGTGGTTTGGCGCGCAACCGTACGCCAAGGGGCACAAGCCTGATCCCGAGCCGATTCGCGGTCGGATCACCTACGCGTTGGGGGCTGCAGTCGACGACACGACCGCCGTCATCGGCATGATGTGGACCACCCTGCGTCAGATGCTGACCTTCCAGCGCGGGGTCGAAGACCTATCGAGCGTGATCGGATTGTTCAACGTCGCGGGTACCGCCGCCGACCAGGGTCCAGGCGAGTTTCTGATCCTGGTGGCACTGCTGTCGATCAACCTCGGGTTCGTCAACCTGCTCCCGATCCCGATCCTCGACGGTGGACATCTGCTGTTCTTCACCATCGAAGCGGTAAGGCGACGTCCCCTGAGTCAGCGTGCACGCGAGATCGCTAGCGCCATCGGCCTGGTGATGATCATCCTGCTGATGCTGGTCGCGTCGCGCAACGACATCCTGCGGTACTGGTAGCCCAGGCCCAGTGAGGTGATATGGACGACGAAGCCGGGGAGTCGATGCGGGACAACGGACTTGTATTGGCGCTGGATGCCTCCACGCCGCGCTGCGTCATAGCGCTGGGGCGGATCTCAGTGGCGCGCGGGGAGGCGAGCATGCTCGGCGGCGAGATCGTGAGCGACGCCGCAAACCAGGCGTCCGGCCGGCTCATCCCCGCGATTGAAGCCCTGCTGGCTGGCGCGAACGTGTCGGCTTCGGACCTGGACGCGGTCGCGTGTGGACGCGGGCCCGGGACGTTCACGGGTACTCGCGTCGCCGTGGCAACTGCGATGGGCCTGGCGCTGGGCGCTGGCTGCCCCGCGATCGAAGTCAGCACGCTGGCTGCGGTCGCCGCCAGCCTCGAACGCGGCGGACCCACCCTGGCGCTGCTCGATGCCCGTCGCGATGAGGTCTATGGCGCGTGCTTCGAGGTCTTCCACGGCGAGAGCACTGGCGAGAGCACGGAGGGCCACGCTGGCGGGACCGTGCTGCCGCGCGTACGGCCAGTGGGTGGTGAGCGCTGCCTGGGCCTGGCCGCGTTGCTGGCCGACATTTCGCACGACGTTTGGCCCGTGGGACCCGGGGTCGAGCCCTACCTCGATGCGATGCCCGCCGAGATGAGAGCCCGCGCAACCGCCACCTCGGGCCCAACGCCGCGCGGGCTTTGGCACGCAACCCTCGACGCGGTCGTATCTCGACGGCTCGTACAGCCTGCGGCGCTGCGGGCGGTGTACCTGCGGCAGAGCTACGCCGAGATGGGCGTCAACGTCCCGAAAAACCCCTTCAAGAAGAACCCGTTCGTATGAGCCCTGCGGTCACCATCCAACGAAACGCACCGATCGCGACCGTTGTCTTGAGTCGGCGTTCGGTGAAGAACGCGGTCGACCGCGCGACGGCCGAGGCTTTGGCGGCGGCATTCCGCGAGCTGGACCAAGACGACACCATCGCCGCATCAGTTCTTTTTGGCGACCACGGCACGTTCTGTTCCGGGGCCGATCTCAAGGCTGTGGCGGCGGGGAGCGGCGCGGCCAACCGACTCGAACCCGACGGTGACGGACCCATGGGGCCCACCCGCATGACAACCGACAAACCGGTCATCGCGGCGATCGCCGGCCACGCGGTGGCGGGCGGGCTTGAGCTGGCATTGTGGTGCGACTTGCGGGTCGCTGAACCGGACGCGGTGCTCGGCGTATTCTGCCGCCGCTGGGGCGTTCCGCTGATCGATGGCGGCACCGTGCGACTGCCCCACATCGTCGGGCTGTCGCGCGCACTGGACCTCATCTTGACCGGGCGGGCCGTCGCGGCTCAAGAGGCGCATGCCATCGGGTTGATCAACCGCATCTCCGCCGCAGGCAAGGTCCGCGAGGAGGCAGAGGCACTGGCGCACCAACTCGCTCGGTTCCCTCAAATGTGTCTGCGCAGCGACCGAGCCGCCGTATACGAAGGGCTGGGTCACTCCCCAGTGCAAGCGCTCGCCATCGAGTTCGAGCATGGTCGTCGTGCGCTGAACGACCCGGCATTGCTGGCGGGCGCAACACGGTTCTCGGATGGGGCCGGACGGCACGGATCGTTCGACGACTGACGCCTCCGGCCTCTGCAGCTAGCGGTCGTGGGCGTCCGCCAGCCCAACCGACGCATCCAACGCTGCGGGCAAACGCGCGGCATCGACGACTTCACCGATGAAACCGGTCTGCATGGCGACGAACGCCATCAAGTTGTTTGGACTGCTACCAATCTTGGACCATGTCGGCGGGAGCGCCTGGTAGTTGCCGTGCTCATCGCACATGTGGCTGCGATCGGAGGACAGGGCCCTTCGATACTCGTCGGCCTGCACCACACGAAACTGCGGCGCGTCGTCGCTACCAAATCCGAACTCGCCGCCCATGCACTGCTCCAGCCACTGGGTCAGCGGGACGTCGAGCCCCAAGACCGAGTCAAGATCCCAGATCCCCCAGCCGTGCCCTGAGTGACGGGTGGCCATGACAACGTGGTAGTCCCAAACGACCGGGAGTCCGGGCACATCGGCGATGCGCTGGTGCGCGATCGCGACCGAGCGCGCAGCATTGGAGATAAAGATCGCAGCGCGGGGACCTGCGGGCACACCAGCGTCGCCGCACAGATGCCAAACGTTCTCCTCACAATAAAACGGGCAGTAGTGATGGCCCGCGTGTTCGGTCCGCTGCTCGACCACAGCTCGCAGGGTAGCAGCACCGTGCGAGGCGCACGCGGGCTAGCCGTCCGCGAAAAATGCGGACACGGCGGCCGCGACGCCGTCGGGCTCGTCAAGGTGTAGGTGATGCCCACCCGGCAGTTGCAGCACCTGCAGGTTGGGCACGACCTCGACCCGCGGCGTGCCCTTGTCTGGAACCAGCGGATAACCCGTATCTCCGCGGATCAGCAGGGTTGGACAAGCGATAGCGCCGAGGAACGCCAACACTTGGTCTTCGCTGAGACGCAGGCGCGAGGCCAAACGCAACGCAGGGTCGCTGCGCCACGTCACCCCCCCCTCAAGCTCTCGGAGGCCGCGGGTGAGCAGCGTCTCCACCGAGTCGGCTTTCATCTTCGACGGCGTGGCCAGCAGTCGCCGCTGCGCAGCCTCACGCGACGCATGCACCACCGCCCGCTTCCCACGCTTGGCGGTTTGCTCGAGTAGCGCCTTGGCCAGCCGTTCCGGGGCGTGTTTGGGGTGTTCTGAGATCGGGCCGAGGCCCTCGATCAACACCATGCGGGTGACCCGCTTCGGAAACGTCCCAGCGAAGATCGAACACACCCCCGCGCCAAGCGAATGGCCCAGCAACGACAACGTGTCTAGCGACAGTGCGGCGGCGACCTCGTAGACGGCCGCGACGTGGTCGACAAACGGGTACAGGACTTCGGCCGGCGTGTGCTCCGAGAGGCCGTGGCCGGGCAAGTCGAGCGCGACGATTCGAAGCTCCGGCAGCCGAACGGCAAGGTGGTCAAACGAGGCGGCGTTGTCGAGCCAACCGTGCACTGCCAGCACGGTCGGCCCCGCGCTGGGGCCCCACACGCGCGCCGCTCGAATACCAGACGCCGTTTCGATACGAATTTCCTCAGGCACGTCCCGCGGACTGTACCAGGCTGCGCCGCGCACTCAGTCCCGCGGTGCCGAGTCATCGAGCTTGGGCAGGGCGACGATAAAACGTGCGCCGGACAGCGGACTGTCCTCGATCCAGATCTCGCCATGATGGTCCAACACGATCTTTTTGACGATCGCGAGCCCCAACCCGGTCCCGGATTGACGCGAGGTTTCGTAGGGTTCAAAGACATCCTCGCGACGCTCCGTCGCAATCCCTGGCCCGTTGTCGTCGACCGTAATGTGCACCCGGTCGCCGCGTACGCACGCCGCCACCGCCACCCGCACCGGTTGGCGACCCGCCTCCCGCGCCGACAGCACCGCATTTTCGACGAGATTCACCAGCGCTTGCTTGAGCAGCTGGCGATCGCCCAATAGCGACAGCCTCTCGGGCGGCAAGTCGACCTCGAGTACCTCCCCGCGATCTTCGGTCAGATGACCGTACGCTCGCTCGAACTCCTCCAGAACGCGGCCAACGGTCGTCGGCTCCAGCCGCACTTCGGGGACTTTGGCAAACTGGGAAAAGCTCGCCACCATGCGGCGCAATGCATCGACCTCGTCTTCGATGATCTCGACCGAGGTTCGCAGCATCGCGGAAAAAGCCGGCGAAGAACCGGGATCCTTGTCGCGAACCTGCTGTACCGCCAGCAAGATCGGCGTGAGCGGGTTTTTGATCTCGTGCGCGATCCGCCTCGCCATGCCCTGCCACGCACCGATCCTCTGCAGATAGGCGACCTTGTTCTGGGCCGCCGCCAACTCGTCGAGCATCCCATTGAACGCCGCGGCCAGCTGGCTCAACTCGTCCTCGCCTCGCGGCGTGGCACGGACGGTCAAGTCGCCCTGCCCTACTGCCGTCATCACCGACGACAGTTCCGTCACCTTACGAGTCATCGATCGGGCGACCCAGACGCCGAGCCCCACTGCCACAAGCAGCACGAGGACAGACGCCAGGCCCAACACCTGTGTCACCGCCCGTTCGATGTCGTGCTGGGACTCCTGCTCGACCCCGATCGAGCGCTTGAATCGGCCAAGACGTTGGTAGCGTGCATCGATCGAAGGATCGATCTGAAACACAACCTCCAAGACGCGACCGACTTCGCCTTCGAGCGCGACGGCGACTTCATACGTCTGCAACGCATCGAGATCACCGGTGTGCGCGTGCACCACACGCACGGGCGCGCCGCCTGACCGTCGTACCGAAAGCCGGGTCAGATCGGCGTTGGCGGACATCAAGGCATCGAGCCGGCCGCGCAGCGCCACCACGGTCGCCGCTTCCCCGCGCAGGGCACCAAGCCGCAACGCAAAGTTCTCGGCGCGGGCCTCGAACGCGGCGATCACGGCCTGCACGACGGCGGCATGAAACGGCTCGATTTCCTCGGAGACTTCGCGCGCCTCAACCAGCGCATCGGTGACGCGAGCGTCGAAGTACGCGACCGTCAGCCGCACAAGTAGGCCGAGGCGCCAACGCACACGATCCCCAACGCGACGAGCGCCAACACCACGCGAAGTTCGAGCCGCCCCCACCATACGGGTCGACGTGGCACTGGCGCTGCGGCCGAACGACGGTCGCTCATCGTGGCACCAAGAAGAAGGGATTAGTACGAATGTTGAGGATCTCCTCCGCCACCGCCTGTTCACCCGCCAGGACATCGACGAGGCGACCGAACCACTGCAAGTCGCGACGCCCCCGTCCACGCTCCCGACGCGTCCCCGAAGCAGCCGGTTCGATGGGGTTACGCATCGCAAGCACAGTGACGAAGTAGAACGGCCCAGCGTCTCCCCCTCGAACCAAATCTGCTGCCGCGACCACGCGAATGCGATCGAGGTCAACGGCGTCCGCGATCGCGTCCTCGCGCTTGTCAAAGGTGCGTGACACCCACCCCGAGCTGCCCTTGGTCCGCACCACGTACTTCTTTTTCCAAGGGTCGCGACGGATCTTACGAATGAGAACGCGCGTCCCGATGTGTCTGCGGGTGCCGTGCTCCCAGATATCGAGCGTAAACCGCAGCGTTGTATCGAAGCCCGAGTCGATCGAGGCCAGGGCGTCGGTGTCCGCCCGCCGAAAGAGCATGGGAAGACTCAATGAGATCATGACCGAGGCGCCGATCTCCTCGAATACCGCCTTGCGACCCGGCAGCGTGTCCGGGCGTGCCAGGCTCAGTGCTGGCGCACACGCGACAAGTAGCGCTGCGGCCCGCAGCACTGCGCGACGAGACACGCTCACAGCGGTGTCCTCCGCAACACACTCCCAACCGAGATCTTAAACGTGCCCAGCGCCGTGTCCAGGCGTACGCCGAGATCGGCGTTGAAGCCAACGGGCGTGACGCGCTGCCCATCCGCGCGCTGCTGCTCGCGCTCCTCGGCCGAACCCAATAGCGTGAACGCGCCAGCGCCAAAGAAGAGATCGCCGCCATAAAAGCGCCGCGTCCGCGTGCGACGGAACAACGGCCATACGTACTCGAGGTCAAAGCGGCCGAAAATGTCGCCGTAACCGCGTCCATTGATCCCGGTGCCGAACACGTCGACCGGATTGCGCGTTGAGGTGCGCAGGCCAACCTCGCGGCCGGGGGTCCACGTACTGAGGTCACCCGCGTACATGCGCTCGAAGATCGGCGCACGACCCGCGATCTGTCCGCCGTAGGCGCTGGGGGTCAACCAGTGCCGCCACGGCAAGCGAAAGCTGTAGGCGCCCCCCGCCACGAGCTTGATGAACTCGTACTGGCTTCCTACGGCAGGCGAGGACACCTGCAGATCCAGCGCAAAGCGACCGCCCTTTCCGACGAGGAACGCTTGCTCCCGGCTGTCGTAGCCGACGCCAAACTCAGCCGTGGTGTAGCGATGGCGCCCGGGCAGCAACTGGAGATCGACGTCGTCGATCCCGCCGTCCGCTCGCACAACGGACGGCGCGTCCGGCAGTAGCGCGTCGATACGCTCGAAGCGATAGCCAACATCGAGCACGAGCCTGGGCGCGAGGTGAAAAACCAACCCCACGCTGCCGCCCAGCCGATCGTAGTCGAAGCTGCGGAAGTGGACCGGATCAGGATCGTTGTTGGCGCCGGAGACCCGGTAAGGCTCCCCCGCTGCGACGAAACGACCGCTGACCCGTGGCGCGATCCGTGCCGCACCAAGCGGTGGCGCCTCCATCGACACTTCGTAGGCCTGCTGACGTCGACCCTTTTCGATCCGCGGATGGGTGCTCCACAGAAAAGCGCCGCCGAGATGGATAGCGCGCCCAAGGAAATTGCGTTCGACAAGATCGACACCCGCCCGAAATGGCGTCATGTGCGAGGTGCCAAGGTAAACCCGCTGCACCGCGATCGTGGACCGCTCTTGCACGTCCACGATCAGTACGACGTGCGTGGCGTCGGCTTGTGTCGGCTCCACCCGCAGAGTGACCCGCTTGAAATAGCCCGTCGCCCGGAGTCGTCGCCGGGCACGCTCGACCCGCTCGTCGTGGGGCCACAAGATCTCCGAACCTTTTTCGAGACCCTCGGCGCGCAGCACCGAACGGATCTGCCGTCCGGAAACCTGCTCGCGACCAACAATTTCTACGCGCGCGATGCTCAGCGCCCGTGAGACATCGTCCTCGACTTCAACGCCGGGCGGGTCATCACTGCTTTCGCGGACTGCAGCCGAGGCGTCGCGAGGCGCTAGCGCCAACGGGCCCCAACCGGCGCTGCATGTGTCCTCGACGGGGTTCGGGAGGTGGATCGGGACGGCAGGGCTCGCCGACCGTGGGGCCGCGCGAGCACCCGCGGGCGCCAGCGCCACCAGCACCGCGAGCGTCCACCCCGAGCTTCGGGGTCCATCGGCCGTGTGGCACCTGCGCACGGTCGACAAGTGTAGCCTGGCCGTGGAGTTCCGAGTCCTCCCAGGCCAGTCGCTTGCGGATCGTCTACGTCGAGGACAACGACGCCAACCTCACTCTGGTGCGCAAGGTGCTGGAGGCAACCGGCGATATGACCGTCGTCGGAGCCCAGTCGGCGGAAGAGGGACTGGTCCTGCTGTCGGAGGCCCCGCCCGACGTACTACTCCTGGACCTCGATCTACCGGGGATGAGCGGCTTGGATCTGGCGCGCCAACTGCGGGCCGACCCGTCACTCGCCGAGCTTCCGATCGTCGCTATCAGCGCGAGCGTCATGAAAGACGAGCGTGCCAAGGCCCTTGAGGCTGGCTGCAGCGCGTTCGTGGAAAAGCCGTTCGACATCCGGCGGCTCCGCGAGATCGTCCGCGCTGCCGCCAACGGAACGCTCGACTAGACCAGTCGCGGGCTCAGCCGCGGGAGTTCGCCATCTCCTCGCCCAACGCGACCAACTGCGCCTGGGTGTTGATCCCCGTGGCCTCCCGCACCGGAAGTTCCACCGCAGCCACGCTCCCCCGCTGCACACCGAGCTGCACCAGCTCGGTCAGATACACCTCGTTCTGCGTATTGCTCCGCCCGATCCGCGGCAGGTCACGGCGCAGGTGTTCGGCCAAGACGCAGTAGATCCCCGCATTGCATTCCCCGATCGCACGCTCGTCGGCACTCGCGTCGCGTTGCTCGCGGATGTCCACGAGTTTGCCATCCGCGTCGCGAAGCATGCGTCCGTAGCCCGTGGGATCCGCAGGCCGAAAGGTCGCGGCGGCCAGGCCCGAGCCACTGTCGCGACATCCGTCGATGAGTGCCCGCAACGATGACTCGCTCACCAGCGGCACATCGCCGCTGAGGATAAGCACCGGTCCGTCGAAGCCGACGAGGCCCGGCAGCGCACACAACACGGCATGGCCGGTCCCCAACTGCTCCGCCTGCTCGACGAACCCAATAGAGTCGCGCGCGTCGGGGAACGCAGAGCGGACCGCATCGATGACGTCGTCTTTTTGGTGCCCGACGACAACCACCGTCCGACAAGCGCCAAGACGGCGAGCGACCTCGAGCGGGTACACGATGAGCGCTCGCCCGAGTAACTCATGCAGGACCTTGGCCCGCGATGACCCCATCCGGGTGCCTTTTCCCGCTGCAAGCACGACCGCAGCAATCGGAGCGTCTGTCGCCATTGCGGCGACGATAGCAGCGAACATCCGACGAGCCACACTGCAGGCGCGGCGCCTCGCGGTACCATGGGCCAGCCGTGGGCGCGTCCATCCCGATCGATGCGTTTTTGGAGCGTCTGCTTGAGGCCCAAACCGACGCTCAACGGCGGGCGGTCGCAGACAGTGCACCCGCTGAGTTTCGCGCCCCGTTGCGTGT
>JAESSZ010000584.1 GCA_016763875.1 Nannocystaceae bacterium | reverse complement strand
GGTGCGGTGGTGCTGCCCACGCTTATCTCGGGCCTTCCGGGTGGCACCGGTGTGGACCGTCTGTGGCTGGCGGCTAACGCAGGGTTGGCCCTGTGGCTCGCCCGTCGCGCATCGAAACCGCGCACATAGTTGTTCCGTGTTTGACCCGAAGACCGGCCGCTTCCCGAGGAAGTAGGCCGGTCTTCGTACGTGCGGCATCGGCGCGGAGCGCGTTGGCGCGCTTTCCGCAACCCGGTTTTGAAAACGCCGATCATTTACGTTGCCCTGCGCGGCTCAGAACGCTACGTTTGTATCAGGCATTGAAAGTGACATTCACTGGTCATTTTCGCGCTCCTCGGATCCCCCGACGATGATTGTCTGTCTCTGTAAAGGCGTCTCGAGCCGCACCATCCAGACCGAGGTCCGGCGTGGCAACTGCTCGGTCAAAGGCATCGCGCAGGCCTGCCAGGCGGGGACGGGATGTGGCGCATGCCTCCAGCAGATCCGCGAGATGATCGCTGTGAGCGGCTCGCAAGCTCGTACACGCGATACCCAGCGCGGCAGCTAACACCGCGGTCGCTTTGCAAACGGGTTTCAGTGTGCAGAAATCTCTGCGCGCGCTGAGAACCCCACTTCTTGCGATATCGACTCGCGTGTTCACTTTCGATAACCCCGGGTAATTCCAGGGTTTTCATCCCGATTCTGAGTGCTACGTTGCCCGCGATGAAGGGCTCCGAGAAAGTCATCGAGTGTTTGAACGACGTGCTGACCGCTGAACTGACGGCGATCAACCAGTACTTCATCCACGCAAAGATGCTGCACAACTGGGGCTTTCACCGGCTCGGCAAGCACGTCTTCGCGGAGTCCGTGGACGAGATGAAGCACGCCGACCAGCTCATCGAACGCATCCTATTTCTTGAGGGGGTGCCCAACGTGCAGCGCTACAACAAGGTGAACGCCGGTGAGACCGTGCCCGAGCAATTCGCGGTCGATCTGCAGCTCGAGTACGACGCTATCGAGCGTTTGCGGGGCTACGTCGCGTTGTGCCGCGACGAACGCGACGAGGCGAGTCGCGACATGTTGGAGCACATCCTCACCTCCGAAGAGGAACACGCGGACTGGCTCGAGACCCAGATAGGGCTCATCAAGCAGCTCGGTGAGTCGAGTTACCTCGCCGAGCAGATGCACGAGTAGAGCTCGGTGCTCAGTCTTTGCAGGCGAGCTCGTCCAGGCAACTGTTGACCGCGAGCCCGCCGACGGAGCACGCGAGATCGCCAGGGCAAAGCAGGGCGGCGGTGATCTCGTCTGGTGTGCAGTCCGCAAGATCAGCCGCGCACTCGACCGCGCACTCGCCAGGCCACCCAAGCAGTGGTCCGGCGTTGCAGCCGTCGCACGCGGCAGTGCAAAGCTCATCAAGGTTTGCGACACCCGGGTCGACCGGCCACATGCATTGCGCGGGATCTCCCTCGACGCAGGTCGTCCCCGTGGGGCACACAGCGACGCCGGGTGTGCAGCTCAGCACGCAGCGGCCGGCGTCGTCGCATTCGGGCGAGGTGTTACCGCCTACCGCTATCGGGCAGTCTGCGCTCTGCGTACAGGGCGGCACGCAGACCAGCCACTGCGCACCGTTTGCCGTGCGCTCGCGGCAGTCTTCGTCCGCGCAACCCAGCTGAGGGTCGTCGCACTGGGCGTAGGAGACATCCGGTGTGGCGTCGGTGTCCGTCGAACCGACGTCGGCTTGGGAGTCGCTATCGCCCGCGTCTGTGGGGCATCCGGTGAGTAACAACGCGAGGCATGTACGCTTCATCGAGTCCTCAACTGGCGCAGCGGCTGCCGCAGCGACGACACTACCATCGCGGACTACCAGTCGGGTGGCCAGACTAAGGCGTCACTTCGAGGAATGCCTCTGCAGGCTCCTCGAGGATATGCGCACACGTCTCGCCCGGGAGCGCGTCTTGGGCCACGTACCGGTAGTAGAGCGTTTGGCCGCCCATGGGCACGTCCACCAGCCACAGGCCTGCGGTGTGATCTCCGTCGACGAGCGCCATCGCGTACTCCGTCGTTTCCGGTAACTGCTCGCCCGGGGCCTCGAAGGCGACGACGAGCTTCGGGAAACCAACAATGCCCGCGTCGTCCTTGAACAACGCGGAGATCGTCGCGACGTCGTCCGCGACGTTGGCGGGCTGGTAGTCGATGCTTGGCCAACCTTCGCTGCAGTCTTCGAAGGGGGGAGGCTCGTCCTCCGGTTTGTCCTCCGGTTCGGCCTGGGGCTCGCTGTCGTCGACGATGATCGTGTACGGCTTGGCTGTCGGCAGATGGGTGCCGTCGTCCGCGATGAGCATGACTTCGTAGCTCCCGGGTGCGGGCGCCTCTCCAAATGCACCAGGGCACCAGCGCCAGTGGGCCGAAAAACCGTTCGCGTCTTTCGTGAGTGTCGCGCCCTGAATCTCAGGCGGCGCGTCGACATCGATCTCCAGACGCTCGGCGTCGTCCGATAGCGTCATGGCGATCTCGACGCACAACCCGGAGTTGAGCGAAACCGTGACCTCCGACTCGTCGGGTTGCACGAAGAAGGGCGCGTCCTCGTCAGGGCCGGGTTTGCCGTCCTGGGGCTCGTCGCTCTTGGGACCAGGGAGCGCCGCGGTCGGGGCCCGCTCGGTACGCTCGGGGGCGTCGCACGCAGAAGCTGTAAGCGCCAAAACGGCGGCAACGACCAGTGCTGAGCGGTGCGACAACATCACGGAGAGCCCGGTGGTTGAGTGTCGTTTCGGCCGTCCAGGTTCCCGTGAGCCGGGAACCTTTCGCGGTTTTGTCCAACCAGGACTGCGAGTTGAGGCTGGGAATCACGATGAAAAAGCGACGTTCTGCCAACTACGTACTCTTCGCGACGATCTTTGCAGCCAGTGGGTGCGCCGAGGACCTCGGTGGTCGCGACGGCGGGGCGGTTGGGCCGGTCGCGGAGCACGGGGCTGGAGACCACGGCTCGTTCATCGCCAACCATCAGTTCACGTACTACTGGGTGAGCAACGCCGCTGACTTCCCCGGTGCCAACGATACTGCGGTAAAGACCGCCTCGTGCAGCACGATCGCGACTGTCCCGGGCGCGTTCGCCAGCGCGCTGAAACTCGAGGGCACCGGCCGACTGCCCGACGGCCGCATCGTGAACTACGACAAGAGCTGCGGCTGCTCGTCCAACGGCTGCTACGTCGTGGCGGGTGATGACTTCCCGTGGGGCATCGGCGTCCAGAACCGACCCCTGCAGCCCATGCGCTCGATCGCGGTCGACAAGAAGTACATCGGGTACGGCGAGTGGGTCTACGCGCCCGAACTCGACGGGTACACGGTTCCCAACGGTCCCTGGGGATCGTTCGTGCACGACGGTTGCCTTCGTGCCGACGACACCGGAAGCGCCATCAAGAAGTGGCACATCGACTTTTTCGCCGGGTACAAGTCCGCATACGAGGAGATGCGCGGGGACTTCGGTGCCAAGATCAAACTCTACCGAGGTGGTAGCCGCTGCACGGACGCCACCGTTCAGGACAATCCGGTGCCAGAAAATCCAACGCCGGACAACCCGGTGCCAGACAACTCGGGCAATGACGAGCCGGGCGATGGCGGCGAGCAGCCTGACGACCTGGTGGGCAAGGCGTGTTTTCCGGGCGCGGACGGTGCTGGCACTACGTGCTTCGACGTCACCAACCTACCGCCTGGCACCTCGGGGTACGGCTACCCCTCGGCGCTCAACGGCAGCGACAACTACCGTCGACCGGTCGCGTACTTGGATTTGAGTAAGATCGACGCGAGCACAAAACTCGCGCCCAACTTCACGCTGGGCGAGTTGGCCCAGGAATGGAAAGGTCGCTACGCGATCGTTCAGCCGCACGCGGTAAAGGGACTGCAGAAGTTCCGCGATACGCTCGGGGCGATTCGGGTCAACTCAAGCTATCGGCGCCCTTCGTATAACAAGCAGGTCGGCGGCGCGACGCACTCACGACACATGTATGGCGACGCCTACGATCTCAAGCCGCTGAGCACCTCGCTCGACAGTCTTGAGAATGCGTGCACGGCCAATGGGGGCAAGCTCGTGGAATACAACACGCACGTGCACTGCGACTTCCGCTTCGACCCGGTGGATACCGCGTTCTTTGGTGTCGCGTCTGGTGTGGCGCCGGGTCCCGAGCCTCAGTTCACGGCGCAGATTCAGGAACAAGACGGCGAGTGGCGTGCCGTGGATCTGGCGGGTTTCGATGAGGGCGAACCGGTCTTGCGCTGGACTGCGTTGGACCGTGACGGGGAGGTGATCGAGCAGCACCGTGGGCCAGGTTTTGTGTCGCCGCCAGGTACGGCGACGGTGCGGGTTTTGGTCGGCGCCCAGGTTGAAGTCGAGGCCGAACTCGGGCTTTCGGCGGGTTGATTGCGATCCAGCCTATTGATGCACCGCGACGCCGGAGTCCTGGCGTCCGCGCGTGCATGGGGTTGCTCTCGGGGAGGCTTCGGGAGGCCGTTTGCGGCGGGGATATCGTTGCGGGAGATCGGCCTGCTTGCCCCAGGGGAGCTGCCAGCCCTAGCTGCGAGCCTGGCCTTGCAACGGGTTGGCAACAGGAGTAAATCAGACCCACGCACTCGTAGCTCAGCTGGATAGAGCATCTGGCTTCGAACCAGAGGGCCGGAGGTTCAAGTCCTTCCGGGTGCACCACGTAGAAGGCGGTTGTGGAGCGGTTGTTGCCGGGCGGCGCCGATCGCCGGCTGGAAACCAGAGGCGGTTGTGGTTGGCGCTGTGGAAACTCTCCTGTGGGCCTCGGGAGGAGCTTCCGGCGGCTTCCGGCGCACGGGAAGCGTGCGGACTGTCCGACCATGCTTCCGACCGTGCCATGGTTGGCCCGAGCTGGTCAGCGCCTTCCGCACGGCGGCAGTCTGAATCGGCCCAGCTCGGGCCGGTTCGGCGCGGAGCATCTCGCACAGTCCAGAAGTCTGTTGTTGTCGCGTATCACCGGTGTTGCCCCCTTGCCATCCGCGATGGCGATGCGGCACCGATAGAGTAGAAACAGTACCGTCGGTATGCGCATGCTAGCCATGCCCATAGCGACGACAAGGTCTTGAGTATGCCCGAACGATCCAATCACAATCTCCCGATTGTTGGCCGTGTCATCGACGGGCGGGGGCGAGGGCTGGGTAATGTCCGCGTCGTCGCCGTGGATGCGAGTGAACAGACCTCGACACCGACGGTCGTTCTTACGGCTACAACCGACTCAAAAGGACAGTTCGAGCTCGAGGTGCCGACTGCTGATGTGTTGCGGCTTTTTCGAACAGCCGTGGCCCACGAGGCACGCCGAACACGACCCCTGTCGAGCGGGTCTGTTCGCCTG
Organism: Nannocystaceae bacterium; assembly: GCA_016763875.1. Classification (GTDB taxonomy): domain Bacteria; phylum Myxococcota_A; class Polyangia; order Nannocystales; family Nannocystaceae; genus JAESSZ01. The sequence goes on along the minus strand of JAESSZ010000584.1, from coordinate 2,230 downwards.
TCGTTTAGCGCAATGTCGTGCGGCCGAGTTGTTGGGCGCAGCGACCTGACAATGACCCTCGACGGCCTGGTGGCCGGGTACGACGTCGAGATTCGGGAAGACGACGCGAGCGACGGGGACACGACTTCGTTTTCGGACTTTGTTGTCGTTGGCCTGGTGTCGACGCACCAAGGGGTACCCCTGCGTGGCGCCCGGGTAGAGGTCGTGCGACAGCAACTCCGTGACGAGACGGTACTGGCGAGGACGACAGTGGGTGCGGATGGTTCGTATCGACTGAGCTACAAGCCGCCGGAGGCGGATGGAGGCTTCGCACTGTTTGTTCGTGTCAGCGAAGTCGTCGAGGGTAGGCGGAGCGGAGAGGTCGGCCGCTCGGCACGTGTGTGTCCCGTGCCAACTGCGCTCGAACTGAACGTTGACGTCGGAGTTGTACGCAATGTGAGTGAGTACGTCCTGGTTGCCACTGCGTGTCGCCGCGAGTTGGGGTCCGTTCATATCGCCGACCTTGGTACAGATGACGTTGAGTACATCGTTTGTGTCACTCGGCTGCCTGTCGATCATGTCATCACCTACGTGAGGGCCGCCCAACTGTCGGCAAGTACCCACGTCCCGGACGTCGCGTTGTACGCGTTGGGGCGCACAGGAATCCCGTTGTCGGTGGCGGCAGTTGGGGCTCTTGAGCGCAGCCTGGTTGCAACCCAATTGACCAGAGCTGCGGCCACGAACATTGTTCCTGAGTGGGGCGATGGCGAGGTGGAGAATCTGGCGGAACAGCTCGTTTCACTGGTGCGGGCGCGCGCGGTGGGAGACGGGAGTGATGCGCCGCTGGGCAACGTGTTCGCGATCGCTGGTGTCGAGCCCGCGGTGCGGCAGCGTTTTCTGTCGCAGTATGTCGAGCGCACCGGGACCGTGGCCGAGTTCTGGACCAGCTTCCGACGAGATGAGGGCACACGAGTTACCGAGACGATCCAGTTCAGCCTTCAAACCGCAGCTTTGGCCGCGGACCACGGACCGATGGTGGAGCACTTACAGCGTTTGCGCCGAATGGGAACAGTTCGGTCGACACGCGAACTGACTGCGTTCACCCGCGAACGGTGGTAGTCGATTGTTCTCGGGGACGGTGACGTCACTCCGACGGGCGTACCCGCCGGGTTTCCGGGTAACGACGACAACCACCGCGCACGGTTGTATGCGGCAACCTTGGCGCGGGCGGTGGAGGACCTGTTTCCGACCGATGCGATGACCCAGCGTATGTCTTCTCGCGGCCGGTTCACCGAAGCCGCCCAGTACGTGCGGACGCACCCCTCACTTGATTTCCGGACGACCAACGTGAGCGCGTTCGTCGCAGAGAACCCGCCGACTGACGGCACGACTCGGGCGCGGCTGACCGCAGAACTCCGTACGGCGCAACGTCTCTTTATGGTAGTGCCGCGTTTCGACCGGGACGTGTCCGCGGAGGTTTTGCTGGATGCAGGAATCCACTCCTCGCAGCAGATCGCGCTCATCGGAAGATCTGCGTTCGTCGCTCGTCACGCCCAGGCCCTGGGCACGGACAATGTTGCGGTGATTTACGACAACGCGGAGCAGATCACCGCGACGGTGACGACGATGCTCATGCGTCACGCGTCGTTCATGAATCAGGCAAACCCCGCAGCTCAGAGTAAGAAGATTCTGGGCGGAAATGGGGGAGGTGGTGGCGAGGGCATGCCCGACATGGCTACGTTGTTGGGCTCGTTGGACTTCTGCGGCTGCACGCACTGCCAGTCGGTACTGAGCCCGGCTGCGTATCTGGTCGATCTCCTGCGGTTCATCGACAACCGGCCGGCGCTCGGCGGACTCTCGGCATTTCAGGTGTTGCTCGAGAAGCGGCCAGACATCGTTCACGTGCTGCTCGACTGTACCAACACAAATACACCGATGCCGGCCATCGATATGGTCAATGAGATCCTTGAGCGGGCTGTCGTAGGAGAAGACCCTGATTCTTGGCCGCAGACGACAAGGAGTGCGCCGGAGCTTCGTGCGCACCCTGAGCATCTCAGTCTGGCGGCGTACGGGGTCTTGGCCGACGAGGTGTATCCATGGAAACTCCCTTTTCACCTGACGCTGTGCGAAGCGCATGCGTACCTTGAGCACCTCGGCGTTCCACTGTGGCGTGTCCTGTCGCAGCTCGGCGGTGAGTCGCTTCCCGAGGAGGCGATTGCAGAGGCTCGTCTGGCGCTGTCGCCCCTTGAGG
>JAESSZ010000583.1 GCA_016763875.1 Nannocystaceae bacterium | reverse complement strand
TCTCTACGCGACCATCCCTGCCGAGAATGAACGACGTCGGGAGCAGTCGAGGTTCACCGCCTGCGGCAGCAGCTCGGTGGCCTGGTCGGGTTCGCCCGGGATCAGCACCGTGTACTGGATGCCGTACGTCTCTATGAAGGCACGCAACTGCACCGGATCCTCGAGTTGATCGGCGCGCTACTGGACACGGTCGAGGCCTCGTTTGTCCCCACACCGGCTGCGGCGATCAGTCGCGGCGACGATTGGCAGAGCGCGCACGTGCTGCAAGCGGTCGACGGCAGCGTCGCGATGACCTTTGAGGGCTTGTTCCACCACAAAAAGCGAGGCGAGCCGATGGCGCTGCTTACCGTCGCCTACGACGAAGAACGGCAGACTACGACGAGTACCGGTACTGAGACCCGTGGCCGCAAGGGAGAAGCGCGAGTCCTGTACGCGACAGACGGTGGCTACGTGGCGGAGATCGACCGTGAACTGATCGCGTTCGCGCCCAGTCGCGGCATGAGCTACGAGAAACTTCGGGTCACCTGGCAACTCGTGCGCGGGATGATGCCGACGGAGATGGTCTCGCCGACCGACGACCTGCAGGTGATCAGTGACCCCTGCAATCTCGACTATGTCGGGCCCGATGCCTGTCCGACGCAGTTGCAGCCGCTACCCGACCCCGCCGTCGAAACGGGCAACGGCGTTGAGCCGAAGGCGGATGCACCCAAGGCGGATGCACCCAAGGCCGATGCACCCAAGGCCGATGCACCCAAGGCCGATGCACCCAAGGCAAACGCGGCCAGTAGCCCCGGAGGTTGATCGAGCGTGGGTGGCGGTCGGACAGCGAGCGCACACTTGCTCTGATCTGGCCGGATCGAATCGGCCTGATTTGGGACATGTCGTATAGCGAATAGTCGTTGACAGTATCTGCGCGCCAGAGCAACTTGCGATTGCAGTGTCTTTGGATAGATAAAAAATCGGAATTTCGAGTGGGCTGCACCTCCGGGGCGATGCAAGCGTAGACAATTGTCTACGGCTCGTGCCCCGGATTGATTGCGGTTGGTTGCCCAAACGAAGTCCTGCTGCGCCTCTTTGGCAACCCTGCGGGCAATCACGTTGAAACGACCGACAAAGCTCATTTTTGCCTTCCTCGGTGCTGCGTCTCTGGTTGGCGTGGCCTTCTACTCCGCGCTGAGAGAGAAGACAGAGACATCCGAATTGGTGTTTGCCGGGACCGATGATCCGCGGAGTTCCGGCGCCACACTTGTGGTCCCCGCGCGCTCCAGTGGGTCCCTGCGTCCCGAGAGCACAAACCATGAATCGAACAAGAGGGTGACCTCGTCGGAGATCGGGGAGGATGCGAGAAGCTTTGATTGGGATCACATCTCTGCAAGCGACCGACGCGAATACCTGGACCGGCGATTTTCTGATGCACTTGTCGCCGTGAGTCGCGACGGCGGAGACGACGCAAATGCAGTGGCGAGGGCCGAAGACGCTCTGTCAGCACTCCGACCGGAGATGTACGGCTCCGAGGTCGGTCGGACTGAGCACGCACACCTCGAGAAGAAGCTGGAAGACGCGCAACGGGCTACGACGAAACGGACGGCAACAGGATCCATCAAGGAAGGAGAGTAGACGTGGCTACCTACCCCAAAATCAGAGTTCTTGGCACAGTCCTACTCGGTCTCTTAGCGTTGGAAGGAAGTGCGCAAGCTGCAGTAAGCGAAGACACTGGAGCCTCGGTTCACGGCGACTTCGATGGAGACGGATTGCTGGATGCGGCTGTCTCGTCGCCGCAGTCTGACTGCGAGAAGGGGGTTGTCTACATCGTACCCGCGGTCGGGGCCACGGCTATCTTCTCTAGAGAGACCGTCGGCATCCAAGGCACTGCCGCATGCGACGATCGTTTTGGCGCGTCGCTTGCCGCGGGCGACATTGATGGTGTCGGTTATGACGACCTTATCGTGGGTGCCCCAGGAGCAACGGTGTCAGGGAAGGCAGCAGCCGGAGCGATTCACGTCATCTACGGCTCTCCTTCTGGACTCACCACCACTGGTGACCAACTCTTCGACCAAGACTCCACTGGGATCCAAGGGGTCGCCGAGGCGGGCGATGAGTTCGGAACCAGCCTGAACACAGGAGACTTCGACTGCAACGGCTACCTCGACGTCGTCATCGGCGTCCCGCTTGAGGCTATTGGCTCAAAGAGCGAAGCCGGCGCCGTGAATGTCCTATACGGAACGAGCACCGGCCTGAGCAGCGTCGATGATATTTGGTACCAAGGTAAATCTGGAGTCAACGGGGCAGCGGAGGCGGGGGACCACTTCGGTGCGTCGGTGGTGGCTGGCAACTTTAACGGCGACACCAGCGGTTCCCATGACTGCGACGATCTCGCGATTGGCGTGCCAGACGAGAATCTGAGCGTCGCCGATGCCGGAGCCGTCTATGTCATTGATGGTGCTGCGGGTACAGGTCTGTCGACACAGGGCGACCAACTCCTCTATCAGAACCTCTCCGGTGTGGTCGATCAAGAAGAGCCGCAAGACCGTTTCGGCGCCAGACTCGAAGTCGCAGACCTTGACTCCGACGGGTTCGCGGATCTGGTGGTCTCGGTCCCGGGGGATGCTTGCGGACCTGACGCAGGCGAGGGCCGCCATCGATTTTTTGGAAGTTCGGGTGGACTCGCGACAGCCGGCAATGCCCTGCTCTGCGGGACCTATGGGTGTGCTATCGACGGTGCAGATCTGGCCTGCCTCACGGTTGCACGCTCGGTCCGCGGTTCGACGGCCTCGGAGAACATCTCGCTCTCGCAGAACGATGACGTCGCGTGGGGCCTGGCGGGCAACGACACATTGTTGGCGAGCATTGGCAACGACGCCGTTTTCGGAGGCGATGGTGACGACACTCTCGTGGGCGGGCCGGGGAGAGACGTGATGATCGGTGGGTACGGTGACGACACCTTCATCATCGATATGGACTGCGCGATCGGATTCGGCGAGTTCGTGGACGGTGGACCCGGCACTGACTCGGTGCACAGTCACTTCTCGCAGGCCAAGTTGGTCTCTGCGGGCGTGGTTTTCTCGTCGATTGAGAACTTCGTTCTGATCCCGGAAGGAGACTCGCCGTGCGAGACGTTCCCTTTCGCGGGGCCAGCGCTCCGCACCCCCAGAATGGTACTTTCGTGGCCGCTAGTCCCAAACCCAGCGGTCACCGCGACGAGCAGTTCCGGTCTGATCCCCCTGGACCTCGAAAACAACAGCGACAGCACACTGGTGGTGACCATCGTCGCCAGGTTGTCGGTGGGAGGTGGCGCCGCCGAGCAAGAACTCGGCGCCGTAACCCTCTCCCCGCAGGGGTCGACGAGCGTGAACATCGATCTGAACGACTTCATACCGACCGGATACGATACGAGCCAGATCCCGCCCTCGGCGCTGGTGATTCCTGTTTCGGCGGCGATGACCGTAAGAGCAGAGGTCAGGCTCACCAGCGGCACGCTAGTTGAGACCCCACGCGCGCCTCGAATCTTCGGCCATCTCAATGGCCCGACGCAAGCGGTGTTCTACGGAATTCAGGCGTATCGGGACACCTACTACAGCGGCGACTTGCGCCGCTACCGGGTCTTGGGCCCGGGCTCCGCACCAAACACTCGAGGAACGACAGAAGCTCATGGTTGACCCAAGACAATTTCGTCGCGCAGGATTTACGCTCGTGTTGACCCTGCCTTGCGCGATGGCGGTTGCCATCGTTCCAGGCGAAGCGGACGCGTGCCATGAATCAAAGATCTGCGTCGAGATTCCGGTCTCAGCAGCGGACCAGCCAGTGGGAGATTTTGGTGTTTCCGAAACGGTGGTCGCTCGCGGCACACGCGTTCGCCTGGTCACCCCAGGTGCCGAGGGCGTGACAGACGTGTGGCTGGATGACGAAGGCTGCTTCACGTACGAGAGTCGCTACCGCTACGGGCTGAAACTGCAGGTTTTCCCCGAGGCGTTCCTGGGCGTTAACGCCGACGTCCGAATTCGCGGGTTCGACGACCGGCCCGCCGCAGTTGTCGGGATCGAGGTATCACCGACCGTCGGAGGGACGATCCCATGGCGCATCGACATCGACTACGCCCCCGCGGGCAACGCCGACAGTCCACTTGTTGTCCACGTCAATGCAGACGACATGGCGGACATGTTTGGGTGGTTGATTGAAAGCTTCTACAACGTCGACGGTTACGCGGGTATCACGGGCAGTCGAGACATCTTGGTGCACACGGAGATTGGGGATGCCCAGGCGGCACTGGGAGCCTACAACAGTGGCGACCTCATCATGCTTGGCCCGATCGCGCGCAACCGGAAGTTCATCGTTGCGCACGAGTTCGGGCATTGGTACCAGTCGAACTGGACGGGCCTAGGGCTCGGCGTAGACTACTTGTACGAGGATAACGGCGAGGCCGATCCAACGGCTGCAAAGGACGCCGATTGTGACTTTCAGAACGCTACGAACACGGAAGAAATCAACGACCTTCACGGTCTCCGATCGGCGGAATACAGCGCGGAGGCCATGTCGGAGGGATATGCACAGTTTATGGCAACACTAGCCTTCAACATCGCCGTCGAGCCCGAAGGCTCGGGCGAAGGCGAGTATCAGTACTACAAGGAGATCATCGTCGCCAACCAACCATCCTATGCCGACTTGGTTGACGGAAACTACATGGTTTCTCTCCTGGGTGGAACCCTGGAGTCGACAGTTGGGGGTCGTAGCGCATGGGTACAGAACATGTGCCCGGCCGACTGGAATCACCCTCTGTTGCCCGAGAGTCTCGGCGAGCACGTCTCATCCGAGATTGACTGGATGAGGTTCTTCTGGGGATTCATCGCCGATCCGGATCCTAGTATCTCAATGTTCGGGACACCGCCGGACCTCAGGGTTGTCCTCGATCTCTTCTCGGCCGCCGGAACTCTTGAGGCACAAGATCAGTACGGGACGTTCGAGGTCGCGATCAACAACCCGAGCAACGCGTCGATTTTCCCCTTCGCCCAACGATTCGAGTCGATCGCGATCAAGAACGGAGTCAAGAGCAATGAGTAGTCTAGGGCTCCGAGTGATCGCGTGCGCGGTGCTTCTGACCGGCTGCTATGAAGGTATTCCTGACCCCGGCCAGAGTGGAACAGGCGGCGCGGATAGTGCAGATGGCACCAGCGGGACTGATGGTGCGGATGGCACCAGCGGGACTGGCGCACCGCCTGCGCCAGGAGGGGACATTGAGCTTGGCGATGTTTGCGAAAAACCGTGCGAGTACGACTCGGATTGCTGTCCAGCGACCGTCCCTCCGCGCGTCGCGTGCCCGAGCAACGCCTTCCCGCTTCACGCCGAGTGCGTCCAGGAAATGTGTGTGCCTGATGTGTGCGCGACTAACGCCGATTGCCCGTTTCCATTGATGCAGGCCTGCAGCAGCGTCGCTGGCCGAGCGCTGTGCGTCTACTTGTGCGGTGACGACGACGACTGCACGGTCGAGTTCAACATGCCGGGAACTTCGTGCATTGGCGTGACTGACGCTGCCGGAGATTTTTGTTCCGAATACGCCGAGAACGCACCCTAGTCCATGATAGGGTTCTCATCGGGCAACTCTGTCATGCGGCGTATCGCGGAAATCTCGTTAGGCTTTGCGCTGGTCGCCGTAGCCGCATGCAACCGCACCCCGACGCCAGAATCGAAAAATGGAGATTCTGGGAGTTCCGGCTCAGCGGGGTCGACGGCACCGACCTCGACATCCAGCGGTGTAGCGAGCGGGACGCAGCGGCCCGGGGCAAGCTCAACGAGCACGGGTCCCACTGACGGATGCAGTCCCGTCTTGTACGAGGGGTCGGTGACGATCGAGAGCAACGAGGAACTCGAAGCGCTGCTGGGCGTGACTGAGATTAACGGTGACCTCCTTATCGAAGGCGCGGTCACAACCCTGGGGGCTCTTGACTGCTTGCGTCACGTTCGCGGCACCCTTGGGGTCAAAAACACAGAGCTATCTACTTTCGAAGGCCTGCAGCAACTGGTCAGCGCGACGACGGTTGAAGTCCACGGCAACGGGAATCTGCGTTCGTTCGCGTCACTCGGGATCGTCGAGGTCGAGGGGTTGTTCTGGATCTACGACAACCCCAGCCTTGAAGAAGTTCAACTGGACCTTACCGAGTATGTTGGTGGCCTAATCATAGGAAAGTGCTTTAGTGGTAATCCGGCCGAATTCTCCGGCAACGATGTGCTGACTAAGATCCGTTTCCCCGGGCTCGCCGGAGGGCAGATCCCGAGCATTAGCCTGGCCGGGAATCCGAGCTTGACCACCATTGATGGAATCTTGGAATGGAGTTCGTCGATTGTATTGCTCGACCTCCTGGGCAACACCATGCTGGACAGCGAAGCCGTCCGGACTGCGTGGATAGCCGCTGGAAAGGACGCCGACTTGATTACAACCTGCGGCAACCTCGGCGATGTGAATCTGTGCATTTGCACTGGGACCGAGTAGGACCGGGGAGAGCAAATTGGGGCGTCGCCGACCGTCAACACGCGCGAGCCTATGTGCGCGGCTGGTCCAGTCACTACTTCTCGCAGCGTCGGTGAGCTGCGGGACCGAGAGCGCCATGCCCGCGCCGCCAGCGGTTGAGTTCACACTCGGGCCCACGGCAGGGCCGCTGAGTTCGAGTTTCAGTTTGACCGCTCACGGAAGTGGGACGAAAACGGTCGGGGCATTCCATTTTGAGTCCAACGTGGGGACCATGGAGATCGATGGCATGGTCCGTCCGGCGTTCGTCTACGAACGGATAAACTGGACTGCGATCGGTCGGACGCTGTTCCAGGGGTTCGCCGCGTCGGACTCGGAACTTCTGGTTTTCTGGCTCTTCTGCAACGGCGAAACCGGCGTTTTAACCGAGGTTCAGTTCATGACGACCATGAACGGCACCATTGTCCACGACCCCGCATCCGGGATGTGCGTTTCCGAGTACACGCCGACGACGAGTGAGGTCACCGTGCCGGCCCTTGATCTTTCCATTCCTCGACTCGTCGAGGGCTTCACGATCGACGGGCGCAACCTTCACCTCGATACCGATGGGAGGGGCTCGATGACACTCGACGAAGTGGAACTTGAGTTGTACGTGTTTGGCCTCGTCGACTGCAGAGACTGCCCTGACAACGCTGCGTGGGAACTGCACTCGTTGCTCTACGACCGCGACGCCGGTCGACTGTGCTTTTCTATCTTCTATCTACCCATCAACCCTAGCGCGAACGAAGTACTTGTGAGCGGCACATACAGTCTGTCGCTGCCCGACTTGGTCGAGCCGTTCCAGCCAGCCGTGTTCGTCGCCGACTGGACGGCACCCTAGCCCTACAACTTTGTTGTCATGCAACGTATCGCAGAAATCGCGTTGGGCTTTGCGCTGGTCGTCGTAGCCGGATGCAACCGCACCCCGACGCCGGGGTCGAAAAATGGAGGTTCCGGGAGTTCCGGCGAGGCGAGTTCGACGGAACCGGCCTTGACGGCTAGCGGTGCGTCGACGGGTGCGCAGGAGCCCGAGGCAAGCTCAACGAGCACGGGTCCCACTGACTGATGCAGCCCCCTCTTGTATGAGGGGTCGGTAACAATCGACAGCAACGAAACACTCGAAGCGCTACTGGGCGTGACTGAGATTGACGGTGACCTCCTTATCGAAGGCGCGGTCACAACCCTGGGGGCTCTTGACTGCTTGCGTCATGTTCGCGGCACCCTTGAGGTCAAGAACACGGAGCTATCTACTTTCGAGGGTCTGCAGCGATTGGTCAGCGCGGCCACGGTGGAAGTCCATGGCAACGAAAAGCTGCGTTCGTTCGCATCATTTGGGATCGTCGAGGTCGAAGGGTTGTTCTGGATCTACGACAACCCCAGCCTCGAAGAAGTTCAACTGGATCTCGCAAAATTTGTGGGAGGCCTCGTCATCGGCAAGTGTTTCAGTGCCAATCCCGCGGAGTTCTCCGGCAACCAAGCGTTGACCAAGATTCGATTTCCCGGCCTGTCCGGAGGCAAAATCGTCGTCGTCCACCTCGCCGGAAACCCGAGCCTTGCCGCCATCGATGGAATCTTGGAATGGAGTTCGTCGATCATATCTCTCGACCTCCAGGGCAACACGATGCTGGATGGCGAGGCGGTCCGGACTGCCTGGATAGCCGCTGGAAAGGACGCCGACATGATTACAACCTGCGGCAACCTAGGCGACGAGAACCCCTGCATTTGTACTGGGACTGGGTAGGACTGGAACCGCAATTGGGACGTCGCGGACCGTCAGTGCCCGTCGGCCTGTGGGTCCAGCAGCTGCTTCTCGCAGCGTCGGTAGGCTGCGGGACCGAGAGCACCTTGCCCGCTCCGCCAGCGGTTGAACTCACACTCGGGCCCACAGCAGGGCCGCTGAGTTCGCGTTTTAGTTTGACCGCTCACGGAAGTGGAACGAAAACCATCGGGGCGTTCGACTTTGAATCCAACGTGGGGACCATGGAGATCGACGGCGTGGTCCGCCAGGCGTTCGTCTACGAACGGATAAACTGGACCGAGATCGGTCGCACGCTGTTCCAGGGGTTCGCTGCGTCGAACTCGGAACTCCTGGTTTTCTGGCTCTTCTGCAACAGCGAAACCGGCGTCTTGACGGAGGTTCAGTTCATGACAACCATCAACGGCACCATCGTCCACGATCCCGCATCCGGGATGTGTGTTTCCGAATACACTCCCACGACGAGCGAGGTCACTGTGCCCGCCCTCGATCTTTCTATTCCTCGACTCGTCGAGGGGTTCACGATCGACGGACTCAAGCTGCACCTCGACACCGACGGAAGGGGCTCCGCGGTCGTCGATGAAGTGGAACTTGAGCTGTACGTATTTGGTCTCGTCGACTGCCGAGACTGCCCAGGCAGTCCTGCCTGGGAACTGCACTCGTTGCTCTACGACCGCGAGGCCGACCGAATGTGCTTTACGATCTTCTATCTGCACCTCAACCCGGGGCGGCGGGGCTTGTGAGCGGTTCCTACAGCATGACGCTGCCGGACTTGGTCGAACCGTTCCCGTCAATGTGGTTTGTGGCCGACTGGACGGCGCCGTAGCCCTCCAACGCCACCAATCAAGCACTCGGCAACCCAAGCAACCGCCCATCAACAGCGGACCGCGGGTCGATCGCCTTTAACCTGGGGACCGGCAGTCTGGCGGCATCAGCCGTACAGACGTGGCACGCGCTTGGATATCCCGCACGTGACCTCGTACGGGATGACATCGGCCCAGGCCGCCAGCTCGTGGATGCCGAGAGTCTCTCCATCCTGTCGCCCCATCACAGTGACACGCTCGCCCACGCACACGTCCGGCAGATCGGTCACGTCGAGCATGCACACGTCCATCGTGATCCGACCGAGCACATTGCAGCGGTGTCCCCGAACCAGCATCTGCGCCTTGCCCGACATCGCGCACGGATAGCCATCGCCGTACCCCACGGGCACAACGGCCACCCGTGCGTCCCGCTGCAGCACGTGCGTCCCGCCGTAGGAGATTCGGGAGCCCTTGGGCAACTCGCGCACGGCCTGAACCCGCGAACACACCGCCATCGCGAGACGCAGGCCGGGTAACTCGACCTTGACGTCCGCCGCCGCGCCGTACAACGCGATTCCAGGCCGCACCATGTCCAAGTGCGCCTCTGGAAAACGAACAATGCCAGCGCTATTGCTGGCGTGGCGCAACTCGACCTTCAGACCGCGGGCCGCCAAACCCTGCAGAGCTTCGGAAAAGAGTGCAAGTTGCCGAGCCGAGGAGATGTCATCTGCAGGGTCGTCTGCGCACGCAAGGTGGGTCATCGCGCCCTCCAGCCGCAGCGTGCGACCGCCGTCTGCAACCCACCAGTCCAACAACGCTGGGAGTTCGCTCGGGCGCGCGCCGAGTCGAGACATGCCGGTATCGATGTTGAGATGGACCGGGCAAGGCTGCGCACCCGTGCGCCGCACCGCACCCGCCAGCATGGTTAGGTGATCCAGCGACCAGACCACAGGCGTGAGCCGACGGTGCACAATCACGTCCTGCGAACCCGGGTAGACCCCACCCAGGACGACGATCGGCGCCCCGATACCGGCCTCGCGTAGTGCGACCCCTTCTTCGACGAGGCTGACCGCGAGCCCCCAGGCCCCCGCCGCCACGAAGGTCTGCGCAGCGTCGACCGCCCCGTGGCCGTACGCATCTGCTTTCACCACGGCCAGGACTCGACAGTGCTCGCCGACATGTGACGCCACGCGGCGCAAGTTGTGACCGAGGGCCGATGCGTCGATCCGAGCGTAGGTCGGTCGAAGTTGGCCGTCGATGGCCTGCCCCGTGCCCTTGTGCTGCTTGCGCGCCGACGGAGCGCCCATCATCGGGATGTATCACGCGCGGACTCCAAGAGGCATTCCTACCCCTGCAGCCACGCGCGAGGGGGGCTCAGGCCGCCGCCGGTTCGCCCGAGAACCCGGCGTCCAAGAGTCGATCGTCGAGGATCATCCTGCGGCCGGAGGTGTTCACCAGACCGTCGCGCGCCATCGCCGACAGGGTGCGGGAGACCGTCTCGCGACACGAACCCACCATGCGCGCCAACTCGGACTGCGTCGGCACTGGCGCCAAGATCCAACCGCTCGCGGCGGGGGCGCG
>JAESSZ010000061.1 GCA_016763875.1 Nannocystaceae bacterium | reverse complement strand
TGCCACGACAAGCCCGACCTGGTCGCGCTGGCTGTCGGCCACAGCGCTGGCCGTGGCGCCAATACTGATCGCGACCATCGTCTTGTTCGTGCTCCACGGGGGTGCACCGACGCTCGAGTTATCACGCGTGCGATTGCTGTGGCCGACATCCAAGCTTGCGACAGACCCGTCTGTGGCGGGCATCGTCTATCCTGCCGTCGCGCTGGCGGCGGTGATGACCTTCGTACTGCGCTGGCGCGGCGGACCCTGGTTGTGGGCCTGGGCGCTCGTGCCCGTGGTGATCGTGGACGCCCGTGGCCCGTGGGTCCCGCATTCCGTCCTCCTCGTGGTCATCGCGGTCGCCGCTTCGGGCTGGGTGTGGCTCGCGGGTTTGTGGCCCCCTCACCACGCGCGTCTCGCACGCGGGCTGGCCGGCCTCACCGCCTTGGGATTGTGCGTCTTGTCGTGGCTGTCGGCGACCTCGCCGAGCGGGCTGGCCACGGCCACAATGCGGGGCGCGACCGTCAGTGCGGTCGCGGAGCAACGTCCGCTTCGATCGCTGGTCTCGGTGTACACCCGCGGCTTGATCGCGCCCGGCGACGTGCTGGTCGCCCACAACCGTTGGCTCGCCGAAGCGCTCGAGGACCGCTCCCGCGTGGAGGGCTGGCGGCCCGACGTCGCAATCGTCCATGCCGAGTCCCTCAACGACCAGACGATCGCCCGCTTGTCGCTGGACTGGCAGCGAACGGGACGCAGGATCTTGTCCGACAGCTACAACCTTGGTGGGCACTGGCGCGCAACTTGGGCGGTGGACTCCGGGCCTCTCTTTTGGTTCGTGGGTGAGCACGCGCTGTCCGAACCCGATTTCACCGACCTCTCCGACCTCCTTCCGCCGCCCGGCTCGCGTGACCCCGAGCGAATGCGGCAGTGGCATCGCCTCGCGATCGAGCGCACTCGGTTTCGACGCGCGCTGCGGGACCCGAGTGCCGCGCTGGCCGCGTTGCCGCTCCCCACGCCACGTTTTCGCAGCCTGTTGACCCGCCTCCAGTTGGTCCGTTCGGCACGGACCGACCAAGCCGCGGGTTCCGAGCTTCCAGCCACGCTGCCCTCCCCCGCGCAGACCGACGCACTCGATGCGGCGCTCGTCTCGGCGGAGGCCGGGGACTTGCTGTTTTCATACGGCGAGCAGGAGCGCGCGACAGAGCTGCTCATCGCAGCGGCCAACGACGGATACAGACCGGCGTGGGGAGCCCTGGCGCGGTGGCAGCTACGTGCGGGTTCAACCAGTGCCGCAACGGCCACGCTCGCCGCGATCGCCAGCACGGCCGCACTGCGTAGCCAGGCGCTGGCCGTGCTTCGCTGGCTGCTGTCACGTGGGCGCATCGCGGATGCCCGCGAGTTACTCACCGTACTCGGGCCACCGCGGCCGGGCGCGCTCTCGCCTCCAGACACTGCGAACGAGGTGGCGGCAAGACTCCGACTGCTGGATGCCATGGCGGTGCACCCGCCCGGTTTCCCTGGCACTCGCCCGCAGCTGCGATAGGTCGCGGCCTGCGCGGCCTTGCCGTCGCAGGGCCAACGCCGGACAATCGCACCGTAACGATGCCTACGACACGCCGCACGCTTCTGCAGGCAACTCTCCACGCAACCTCGCTCGCCGCGCTTGGCAGCGTTGCGCCCGGTTGCGCTGCAGCGGTCACCACCGCCATCTCGCCCGCTTCCCCACCCTCGAGAAATCTGATGTCCGAGTACGTCCCCGTGGCCCTCCCCTTTGACCCCGCCGCGCTGCCCGGTCTCTCCGAGAAACTCCTGCGCTCCCACCACGACAACAACTACGTTGGCGCGGTCAAAAAGCTGAACGGCGTGCGCCAGCAATTGTCCTTGGTCGACAGCGACACGCCCGGCTATGTGCTGCACGGTCTGACGCAAGGCGAGCTGGCATTCAAACACTCGGTGGTGCTGCACGAGTTGTACTTCGGCAACCTTGTCGGTGGTGGCTCGTCCGGACCATCAGGCTCTCAGACCGCGGCCATGCTGGCCGACCACCTCGGGGGCGCAGCAGCTTGGGAGGCGCGGTTCAGAGCGCTGGGCGCGAGTTTGGGCGGCGGGAGCGGCTGGGCGATCTTGGAGTACGACCTGCACGAGCACGTGCCCCGCATGTACACCGCCGCCGACCACACCCAAGGCTTGTCCTCGGGCGTCCCCCTGCTGGTGCTGGATATGTACGAGCACAGCTACCATATGGACTACGGCACGGCGGCCGCTCGATACATCGATGCATTCTTCGCGAACATCCATTGGGAGCAGGTCGATCGTCGCTTGGCATTCGCGCTTCAGGTGGCTTCCGAAAAAAGTATGTTGAATGTTCCTTGACGACCCAGCGTCTGGGCCGTAGACCAAGCGTCGAGATGAAGTCCGCCACCCACAAAGCAGCGTTCACGCCAGCCGGGGCCCACGCCCGAGCTGAACGCCTCTTTTCAGAGGTGGCACGCTAAGCGGTTCCGTCGCACTGCACCTTGCAGGCACGGAGCCGCCCGACATCGCGTCGAGGCGGCTTTTTTGCGTCCCGCGCCCCACGACAGCGCCCGCAAGCAGCGTCTCGCCCCATCGATCTTCGCACGTCCAACCGGTCCAGCCTTACACGCATTCAGATGTCGTTGGTTCGAATCCAACTCGCTCCATTCTTACGGGGCGGTAGCTCAGTCTGGTAGAGCACTCGGTTCTAGACCGAGGGAATAATCCCTTACGGCTAGCCCACTCGGACGTGCACATTTTTTTGACCTGACCAACCGGTCTAGCCCTACACGCAAACTCGACGGTCGTTGGTTCGAATCCAACCCCATTGCACAGCGATGGGTAGCTCAGCTGGGTAGAGCATCGAACTCCAAACCCCACGGCTAGCCCACTCGGTCACGTCAACCTTTTCCTCGCAACAGCGCACGCCCGCTGCGTCCGCACACCATCAGCCTTCGCGCGTCCAATCGTAGAAGTCCTACACGCACTGGGAACTCAGTTGGTTCGAATCCAACACAGCATGAAACGCTGAATCAAATGTCCTCCTCGAGGACATGCCGCGGCTTTTCCACTCGGACGTGCACCTTTTCCAACCCGCCGAGGTTCCAGCCCCGTGCTGGCCGGTACAAGCCCGCGAGGGCACCTTTCCCTCAACCCTGCGTTGAGGCTGGCCCCGGGCCGTCGAGCGTCTCGCCGCGCTCCGGCCCGGGCCGGTCTCCGCTTTTTCGCAGTACAGTGCTGACCGACTCCCGGCCTCTTGTCTCGCCACCTGGGCGCAACCTATCCACAAGGACAAAGATCGTGACCACTACCGTGACCACTACCGTGACCACCGATGTCGTGACCCTGCCACGCGAGCAAATGGGACCAGCCGAGCGCCTGCTCGACACCGTGCTCAACGCGTCCGCACACCTTTGGCACAACCGACCGGGCGTCAACGTCGGCGACAAGTGGGTCGCCGCCAAGGGTCATCGTGGTGGCGGCACTCCGGTCAAGCCTGGGCTCTTCGTGCCCGCGGCCGAGGACCTCTACGGCCGACTGTTGGCGATCCACGCGCTCAACAGCGACCTGATGGCACACTTCGCCAGCTACGCGCTCAAGGAGACCGACTGGCGTGACCTCAAGGTCGCGTGTGCGGCACTCATGCTCGTGCAGCCACGCTGTGGCCAGCCGGTCACGGGCGACGACGGTAAGCTCGCGTTTCACGACGACGACCTGCGCGCTGTGGGTGAGGCCATGGTGCTTCACTACGAACGTAAGTCGCCGCGCATGCTGACCCCCAAGGCGGTGCTCCGTATCGCCGAGTTGCTGGAATCGGACGCCATCGCGGGACTCAACCGCACGGCGGGTTTCGCTGAAGAGACCTCGCGCAAGCCTGCACTTGGGCGTTGGAGCAAGGCCGCCACGAAGTGGCTCGAGATCCGCGAGAAGAACCTGCCCATGCTCGAGGGCTTGGTACGGGCGGGCTACAAGGAAACGATCAAGAACATCGCCCGCAAGGTCGGCTACAAGCCGAAGTCCGAGCACTTTTTCGCAGTGCTGGGTTGGAAGCAGTCGCAGACGAGCGAAGGACATCGCACCATGGGAATGGACGGCCTCAAGCTCGAGAAGCGTGAGCGCCTCGACTGTCTCTCGGAGGCTGAGATCTGCGAGATCATCGTGACTCAGAACTTGACCTACAAGGAGGTCGTCGGCCGGCTGCCACCGGATATCGGCCTCACCCCAGCAGTGATGGTGGCGTTGCTTCCGTCGCTTTCCGATCGAGATCTGCGTCAGTTGACGCCGACTCTTGAGGAGCTCGGGTTGATGTCTGAGGAGCCGGTCCGCAAGGCCTGGGAGCGCGCCATCGAGTCCGCGACCGATCAGCGGGGTCTCAACATCGCGAAGAACGTGCAGAGCAAGGCGCTTCGCGAACGGCTCGAAGCATCGGCCGACAAGGCGGCCGCCGCGGCCGTAGACAAGGCAACCAAGGACCGAGACATTCATGTGATGTTCTTGGTCGACCGCTCAGGATCAATGCAAGGCGCACTTGAGAAGTCAGTCGAGGCGCTCACCCGGATCCTTGCGGGTTTCCCCGCCGACAAATTGCACATCGCGAGTTTCGACACCATGGGAACCGTCCACAAGCCCAAGGCATCCACACGTACCGCCGTGCAGCACATGCTGTCGGGGGTCATGGCCGGCGGGGGCACCATGCACCTGTCGGCGGTGTACGCGTTGGCGGCCGACGGGGTTCGGATCCCGGCGGGCGCGGAACTCATCGTATTCGTCGTTGGCGACGAAGATGGTGAGGATGGGTTGCGGCTCGCCGAGATGTTCCGCAGCTGCAACTTCGAGGTGTCAGCGATGGCGTTGATCCTCAACGTCGCGTATCGGCGTGGCTCAACGGTGACCGAGTGCGCCCGCACGCTCGGCGTCCCGATGTCAATGGTGACCGTCGAGCAGTTCGACGACCCTTACCAGGTCACACGCGTGCTTCAGACCGTCTTGGAAGCACCACCGCCCGCGGCAACCGGCCCCGGACGTATGGGGTGGGTCGAGAAGGTCATGGGAACCCCATTGCTCACCGCGCTCTGAGAATCGTGGACTACCGCAAGTTTCTCGGAGCAACCCAAACGATGGTTCTGCCCTACCTGGGCGGGCTGTCGGTTCGTGCCACCGATCGGCGACTTCGCGTGCAGCAACGCGTCGCCGCCGGTTGGTGGCGTTTTGAAGTAAGCGGCCGCCTCGCCACCCCGCAGGCGCTCGTGGATCCACCCGAGTTGGCACACCTGCCCGTCGTGCGCGGCCACCTGGTCGGTCCCTGGTTGTTCACTGGCGGCAGCACGGCGGTTCGCCTGCACCTCATGCCCGAGGAAGAAGCGGCGCCACTGAGCCCCGCCACCGGACGGCGTTGGGCGGGCGAGGATGTCGTGTTCGACGCCGTTGCATTCGACGACGAGCCCGAAGAGGCCTGCCGCACCGCGCTGCTGGACGACGCTTCGCCCAGCGACCTGGTGGGGACACTCAAAGGCGTGGTGCCGTCGCTGCGCGCCGCTTTTGGCTACGCACGCCTGCTACGAGAAGCACGTGGCCGGGGCATGCAGATTGCTGTCCGTGAAGTGCTTGCGAGGGTTGCAGCCATCGCCGACGGGACCTTGGGCGCAGCCGCGCTGCTCGACGAGATCGAAGCCCGGATCTTTCAGGCCGATCCAACTTCGAGTCACCGGGAGTCCAGTCCCGCCGCCGCGACGGGCGCCCAAAGCACTGAGGAACGCGCCGCCGCCGTTCTACAGGATGCAGGGGCGCACTTTCTCAGCGGCAGAAACCTGGGGGGCGACAACTACGAGGTTGTCTTCCGCTACCTTGGCGAGCAGTTTGTCGCCGTGGTCGATCGGTCGACACTGCACGTGTACGACTCTGGAATCTGCCTGGAAGGTCACGACGAGCGGCTCGGGCTCGACAGCTTGCCGTCCGTCATCGCAGAGGCTGTCGCACACGGCGAGCTGTACATCACACGACGGTAGACCGCTCATGAGCGAACGGGAGGTCTGTTTCATCATTGGGCGCTGCGACACGGTGTTGTGGAGCGATGCGTCCGACAGCCCCGTCGCGCTGCCGGACACTCGCTCACGCTGGCAGGCTATCTGGTCGCGGCGTGACGACATTGTCGAGATCGCCCACACCCACCCCCTCGGCGGCGCCCACTTCTCGCACCAGGACGAGACGACGATGGCCGCGCTCAACACGGCTTTGGGTCGGTCGTTGATTTACTCGGTGGTCACTCCCGATTCTATGTTGCGTCGCACGCAAAATGCTGAAGACTGCGACGACACGACCGACGCAATAGTCGTGGACGAACCGTGGTGGACCGCACTCATCCGAGTCGCCTCGGGGATCGAGTCCTCAACCGGAAAGGAACAGTGATATGGCAATCTTGAACATCACCTACAACGGCCTTTCGGTCGACTACAAGACCACCGTCAACGACCGCATGGGCGACCGCGATATCCGTCGTACCGCCGTCGAGTTGATCCGATCCGGCGAGCTGCCCGGCCTGCACATCGCGCACCTGCCCGACGATGCGTTCGATCTGTATGTAGTCGATCGTTTGCGCAGCGCCCGTGGCCCCGGCGGTGCGCGGATCTACCTGCGTCCGAAGGTCCCCTTCGGCCGCGTGTAGGATGGCCCCATGCGTATCGTGTTCTGTGGCGTTGGGGCTTTAGGGTCGACGGCCGCAGTGGCGTGTCGAAATCTCGATGCGACCCTGCGGCTGATCGACTTTGACCGGGTCGAGAGCAAGAACTTGCTGGCCCAGGCGTTCGTCAAGCAGTCCGTCGGCAAGAACAAGGCAACGGCCCTCAAGCTGCAACTGCAGAACTTCTATGGCGTCAGAGTCGAAGCGTTCGGCGTGCGCTTGGCCGATAACAATACGAGCGAGTTGTTGGCCGACAGCGATCTTGTCGTCGACTGTTTCGACAACGCCGCGAGTCGCACCGTGGTCTCCACCTTCGCTCGCGCCAACAACAGGGCCTGTGTGCACGCGGCACTGTCGGCCGATGGCACGTACGGCATGGTGCGCTGGGACGACGACTTTGTACCCGACAACGAGGACACGCCGGGCCAGGCCACGTGCGAGGGCGGCGAGCACCTACCGTTCATCAACATCGTCGCGGCAACGCTGGCCCACACGATTCAAGAGTTCGTCGCCAGCGGTACCCGACGCGGGGCAATGATCAGTTTGAGCGGCGT
>JAESSZ010000582.1 GCA_016763875.1 Nannocystaceae bacterium | reverse complement strand
GCGGGCATCGTCGACGATGCCCGAGTGGTCCACGGTCTTGTGCAGGCGGTCGAAGCACACGATGCCGCCGATCTGATGGCCCGGCAGCAGGGCGTGACTGCGGGACTGGATAGCGACGCCCCAAGTCAGGAGTCGGAAGTCCGGGTTGCCAAAGCTAGGCGATACCCCGATGGCGCCGTACAGGTCACCTTCATCGAACGCCAACACGTCTTTGTAGCCGAATAGACCTGGAGTGCGTTGCGACGCCCAGCCGAACAGCGGGCGACCGCCGACCACGATCGGAATCGGTGCGGCAAGGCATCGTTGCTCGATGACCTGATACTCGCGCGGCCATTCCGAGTTGAAGTTCGACAACCATGTGCCATCCATGGCCCGGCGATTCATGTCCTGGATCGCGATATAGGTCCCCGACATCGCTCGGTCAGGGCGTCCGACCTCGATCTCGCCGTGCTCACCGTGCAGTACCATGCGTGTCGAACCGGCGAGCGTTCCGTCGCCCGACTCCACAACGATACGTTTCGGTTTGAACAGGAGTGCGGCGTTGAGACCCAAGGCCAGCTCCCGAAGGTGGCCAATGTCCGCGCGGTCTTTTGAAGCGAACAAGAAGTCGAAGAGCTGCGCGAGTTCATGCTCGGCGAGACCACCGCCGATGTAGGAGATCGTTGCGTGGGTCTTGGTGACCCGTAGGTCGACGTACTGCGCACCGTTGGCGATCGCGGCCTGGATGACCTCCAAGACGTAGTGATGCGGGTCTGCCAACGCGAACTTCCGCATCTTCTCGATGCCTTCGCGTCGTGCGATCGTGAAACGCTTGCGCTCGGAGAACCCGCCCTCCATGCGGCTGCGGGCAATGACGGCCTCGATACCACTCACGGCTGAGTCTCCCCGCGGACCTGCTGCGTCGCGAACTTCACGAGTTCGATGTCCTTTTCGAGTGCGCGGTCTTCTTCGAGAATGAGCGACTTGGCCAGGCAGTAGACCGCCATGTCCCACTGCAAGGCCGACATCGTCTCGAGTGCACGGAAATGCGGATGGTTGCGGTTGACCAAGGCTCGTGGCTTGGTGAATCTGCCGCGCTCATATCGGCTGTCGGGGGGACGCGCCAGGAGGGGGGCTATCTTGCTGCCAAGCACGAACATGGGCACGTGCCCATCCACCACTTCGACCGTGCCTAAAACAAGTTCTTTGTAGCCTGCGCCCACTTGGTCGAGCAGCTCGGCTGCGTGTTGGAGTAGTCGGTGTTGAGACGCCTCAACTTTTAGCGACGGCTCGACCGAGAAAAAGATGTTTTCGGGGTGAACGACTCTCTGCATGGCCTGTGTGTGCACATCCACGTCGAATATGCGGTCGTACAAACCGGCCACGATGTTGCGTCGCTCGACCAGCAGATCGACAATGAGCCGAGTGGTCGCGTCACCCTTGCTCGGCTCGCTGTCCGCCATTCGCTCCGAGAGCAGCACCGGGGTTCCGGATTCGGCGAGACTTTGCGTCAACGGGCTGGGCCCGGCTGCGACGTAGACCCGGTCGTCGCGACGGCAGGCGGCCTCGACGTCGAGCAGGCTGATGGCCTTTCCGTGCACTGTCCTGAGGATCTGTGCCTCGAGCACTGCGTCTTGCCGCCAAGTCTCGGTGGGCTCGCCAGCGAGGAACATCAGCAACCGCCGATAGTGCGCCGCCGTAGCGAGTGTCCACGTGTTCGACGCGGCCGTACGCACCAGTTCGGCGATGAGGTTTGTGCGCAGCAGGCCATCGGCGGCCTCGTGAACCAGGGCCATCGCCTTGTCGAAGTTCTTGTCGCGCATCACGGTCTCGCGCGACAACGTGTGCTCGAGCCATCGGGACTTGATCTTGAATGCTATGGCTCCGAACCGCGGGGCATGGCGGCCCATGACATCTTCGCCCGACTCGGAAACGGCTAGCGCCAGTCCCTTGTTGTAGAAGCCGTAGGCCGGCCGGTTGCTGTACGCCAAAACGACTTCGGTGCCCCCCGGAAATGTCGCGAGGGTCTTGCAGTCACCGCGAGCCTCGAACGCCTCATTGATGGGCTCAAGGCCGCGTGCTTCACCTGGAACCGGAGAGCGGTCCTCGAAGGTGATCTCCGTTTCGGAGTGAGAGCACCAACGTGACAGCGTGGCGCGACTTCCGTCGACCAGGTCGCGATAGCCACGGTAGTCGTTCACGACAAAGAGCGTGAGCTGGGTACCTTCGACGGGCGCCTCCACGCGTGTCTTGGTGAATGACCGGTCTTCGTGGAAAAGGACTTCCCAGAACTCACCCGCGCGTCCTGTATGCACGAGCACGGCCTTGGGCTTCATCGCGAATACCGAGACGAATCCGATTCCGAACTTTCCTATCTTGGTGAGGTCGTCGGTCTTCGAGGACGAGAACAGCTGCGTCAGCTGGTTGTCGATTATCTCCTCGTTCATGCCCTCGCCGAAGTCGTCGACGTGGATCGCGGTGACGCCTTCGCCGCCACCATCCTCCGGTGGAATGAACTCGGTCCATACCTCGATTGAGCCGGTCCCCGCGTCGATCGAGTTTTGAACGAGTTCGCGGTAGAAATCGAGTGCCGAGCTGAACTGAGTGACGAGGTTTTCGACCGCTTCTCGGCTCAGGCGATCGTCCATTGGCGGTAGTGTAGCGGAGTCGTCGGTGCTCGCGGACGTTCACCCGGTGGGCGCGGTAACATCGGGTGGTGCGAGGGAGACTGATGACCGTAGGACTGTGGGCGTTGTTGGCGTGCGCCGCCCGCCCGACCGCGGCTGATCCTCAACCGTCGGTCTCGGGTCCCGTCGCCCGCGTATTGCCCAAGGCCCGGCAAGACGTTGTGCAGCAACCCGTCCTCCGCGCCGAGCCGGAGGTTGCGGCCTTGCGGGGGGACGCGATCCTTGTGGTGACGGATCCGGTGGTTCTCGTCCGCCTCGAGCAACGAGGGATGGCGATCGGCCCGTTGGTGTTTGGCGGCGGTACCAGCCGGATCGCTTCGTTTCGACGCGATCCGGGATACGTCAGTATTCGGCGGCAGCTGCAACGAGACCTTCGCCGCCGGCTGTCTGCGGACTCCGACGCGGGCGTTGGCCTGCGATTCCGTCATCGGGCCTACGACATCGACTGGTTGGACTCCGACAGAACACGTTTGGAGTTGGTCGCGGTGGTCAACCGAATCGACCGTCGGGTTTTCGACGCGGGCTCTGGCCGCTGCGGAGAGCTTCGTTTCATCTACCGCCTCGCGTATGCGACGACCCTGGAGGAAACGGCGGTCGATTCGCGGCTGCCCATGACCGTCAACGTTGTGTTTTGGCAGCCCGGCGACAGCTGCGTCGAGGTCGCGCGGCGCTGGTTTGTCGAGCCGGGGATGTCGGGCGCCGCGCTCGCCGACGCCCTGCATTCCGGTCCGTTGGCGCACGCATCGGTCGAGAACCTCAAGGCGGTCGAGGTCAACCTGCAGATGTTGCGCTGGCCGGGTGTGGTGCATCCGTCACTCGGTGGAAACACGGAGTATGAGCTGCGGGTCTTCGAGCGAGAGTCGGGCGTCGACCAAGGCGCGTTTCATCCCACGCCGCTGGAGAACACCCCCGACGTCGCTCGCATTGCCGCTCGCCCCGCGCTCCAGCAGCAGTTGCGCACGTGGATCGCAGCCAATCTCGAGGGGCTCGAGCAAGGGACCGCGACGTTGCCCGACGCGTTGTCGACGGACGTTGCGGTGTCCGTCACGCCGCGCGCCCTGGCTCGTCTGGCGAATCGGCCGTTCTCTCAGCTGCTGCGTGTGGCCGACTTCGAGTCGCTGGAACTGAGTGGCTTCCATCACATCCGCTCACCGGCGGCGCTGCTTCGGCGGCTTGATACGTTGAGCTGCCAGGGGTGCCATGCCACGCGGTCCGTCGCGGGATTTCACATTGTCGGCGAGCCGCGCGACCCGAATCAACTGTTGGACACGGTCGCGGTGCCGACGTCCGCACATCTGCACGGTGAGTTGCCGCGGCGCCACGCCTACCTCATGGCACTCGCTAACGACCAGCGCGTTGATGAGACTCGGCCGCTGCCGGACTTCGACCCCGAGCGCGGCTACGGAGCGCCGTGTGGCTTGGGCGACCCGGGCTTTGCCCACCGCACGTGCGCGGCGGCGCTGTCGTGCGTGAAACTCGACGACGACATGATGGGGACCTGCCTGCCCGGGCAAGGTCTCGGTATCGGGGACCCGTGTGAAATGGGCGAGCTCCGGACGCATGCCGTTGGCTATCGCGACCGCGTCCGCGACGCGCAGATCGCCAGTTGTCGTGGCGCCGCCGTATGCAACGTGAACCGGATGGGATTTCCCGGAGGGATGTGCACCTCATCGGCGTCTAGCTTGCTTCCAGACGCGGCTGTCGGCCCGATCGTCGACTTCACGACGTTCAACAGGTGCGTGGGGCGGCGGCGGCCATTCCCAAAATGCATCGAGAAGGCGGCCCATCCGGTTGGTCTGCGTGGGTGCGACGAGACCGACCGCTGCCGCGATGACTACGTTTGCGCCAGCTCCCCCTACGGAGATCGCGGCGTGTGCCTTCCCCCGTATTTTCTGTTTCAGCTGCGCGTTGACGGACACGTGCTGTGACGAGTCGAAATCTCGTTGAGTCTGCGCTCCAAAGGAACAACGACTTCGGTATTGTGGTTGAAGCGCTATGTCACCGGACCAAGAGCACGATGAAGGAGCCAAGGCCTACGCCAGCTGGGTCAGTCTTGGGCTTGGGTTGGTGGCGCTGTCACTTGCCGCTTGGGTGCTGCTGAGCGGCGACATTTTTCACAACCTGTTTGATACGCCCAAGGACGAGCCGTTACTGATCGCTGCGTTGATCAGTGGGATCGCGGGCACCATTGCAGGGGTCGTGGCCCTAGCGCGGCGCGAGCCCCGGCGGCTCGCTCGAATTGCTCTGACGGTTTCGGTCGTTGCGATCTTGGCCAAGTTTTTCATGATCGCCATCATCTTCGGCGGTATTGCGGTGATCGTACTGAGCGTTGTCGTCTCGGGTTGACTTGGCAGGCATCGGTTCAGTTGTGGGTGTCTCGCGCATGCGCGCGCACCGCCAATATTCCGCGCGCATTCACGCACAACGCCCGTGTTTGGTTTGGGGTGGGGCCGGTCGGCGCGGTACGATGGTCACGTAGTGCGTCGGTATCGTTCATTCAGTCGTTATCTTTTAGGATCTGCAGGTCTCTTGGGACTCGTCGCGTCGGCTTGCAACGCGGATGTCGACGAACCTGGTTTGTTTGGCCAGTCCGCGGGCCAAGGGGAGGCCGGCAACGTCGATAGCAGCAACGTCGTCGACGGTGGTGATGACGATCACGGCACAGGCGGCACGGTCGGCGCCTCAATAGGCGGCACGGGCGAAGACGCCACGGACGATGCCGATGACGAAGGGACCAGCGCGGACGACGATGGCGTCACCAGCGATGCGGTGACCGCTGGACCAGGGACGACGGACGATACTGGCGACGATACTGGCGACGACGGGGCGGACGGCACCGGATGCATGCCGGGCGATACGCGCGACTGTTACACCGGCCCCGCCAACACGGAGAATGTCGGCGAGTGTATGGCCGGAGCTCAGCAGTGCTCGGGGTCCGGGGCCTGGGAGTCTTGCGAGGACGAAGTTCTGCCGGGGACCGAGAGTTGCAACGGTCTCGACGACGACTGCAACGGCACACCCGACGATGGCAATCCGGAAGCTGGCGACGCATGCAGCACTGGCTTGCCTGGACCGTGCGCCGACGGAGTGACCGTCTGCGAAGGTGGTGCCGTGGACTGCGAAAGCGTGACTCCGCCCGCAGCCGCCGAGACCTGTGGCAACCAGGAAGACGACGACTGCAACGGCGCCGTCGATGACGGATGCGAATGCGATCCTCTCAACCCGTTGCCCGGTTGCGGCGCTGGGCTGCAGTGCCAGCCCCAGACCGATGACACGACCGAGTGTATCGGCCCGATGGGTACGGGTACGCAGTACACGGCGTGCACCGGGCTCGCGGACTGCTCGCCGTTGTTCGCGTGCATCCAGACCACGGTGGCCAACGCGTGGTGCATGCAGTGGTGCTTTAGCGACGCACACTGCGGGATCTTCGACAGCTGCACGTCGCTAGCACCGCAGGTGTTCGCTGGAGGCCAAGAGTACGGCGTGTGCTGGGACGGCCTCCCGTGGGACGCTAAATTCGCTCCAGAGGAATCCAAACGCTCCCTGCTGCGACTATCGGTCCAGGTTCGGGTCTGCGGCTGCCAATGGCGGTGAGCTGCTGCCGAGCCGCAACGGGCGAGACGTTGGCCGCTTTCAAGCGGACGACTGTTTCGCTGGGGAGCGAGGACTGATGTTGAAGCAGGTAGTGATACTTGCGGCCGGGCGTGGCAGTCGCCTGGACCGCGTTGATACGCCCAAGCCTTTGGTCGCGGTGGGCGGGATTCCCATCTGCGTACGACTTCTGAAGCAGCTGGGAAAGGCGGGCATCGAGCGCGCGGTCGTGGTGGTTGGACACCGCGACCGCGAACTCGTGCACGGTCTTGCTGGGGAGCATGGGCTCGAGGTTCGTTTTGTGGTGAACCCGGACTGGGAGACAGGGCTGGTCAGCAGCGTGCTGGCGGCGCGAGAGCACGTCGACGAGGCGTTCGTGGTTGCGATGGCAGACCATGTCTTCGAGGACGACATCGTCCGTACGATCGTCTCGCAGCGGAGTGGGGCGGCGCTCGTGATGGCGGTGGACGACCGTGTGGATGAGGTCTTCGATCTCGACTCTGCGGTGAAGGTCACACTGCGCCCGTCTGTGCACGGAGCACGCGTCGGGGTCTGCGGCCGAGGTCTGACGCCGTTCAACGCGGTTGATGCCGGGCTGTTCACCGCCACGCAG
>JAESSZ010000581.1 GCA_016763875.1 Nannocystaceae bacterium | reverse complement strand
GGAGAGGCCGACGTACCCCAACGGGGAGGCTTGCCGCTACGAGGAAGCGCTGCTCTTCGAGGCGTTCGTGACCGAAGCTTTGGATGCCGGCTTGGAGTACGACCAGACGTGCGCCGGAGAACACCGTCAACGCCTGGAGCAACATGGCTGCGAGTGGGCTTGGGACCTCGCCGATGACTGCAACCCATGCCCGGTTGTCCACGGCGACAAGCCGGTCGGTGTCGCGTGTGAGATCTATGAGCGCAATCCAGCCTATAGCGACTGCGCACGGGGACTGCTCTGCCCCAATCTCCGGCCTGACCAGGCGTTCGGGAGCCCCGTCTGCGTCCAAGCCTGCCCCACGCCCGTTGCGGTAGGAGAGAGCTGCAAAGGCCAGGCAGCGGACTCCTCCCGGCCACTTCTGTGCGTCGATGGGGCTTACTGCAAGGCCGGCGTCTGCACACAAGGCGCGGGCATCGGCGAGCGATGCGCCTCCGAGCGAGACTGCACGAGCCGCGCATCCTGCAGTCTCGCCGAGGAAGACGTACGAGTGTGCACACCGAAGGTCGCGCTCGGCAAGATGTGCGATTTGGCAAACCGGTGCCTGGAGGGCTCGTGCCTCAACGAGCTGGATGCTGAGGGGAACACGACAAGCGCGCGCAGCTGTGTCGGTCCCGGTGAGCCATGCGGCGTGAACTTAATCGGCGAACAGGGGGGGTTGACCTGCGTCGATGGAGCATCGGTCGAGGTCGCTGGCGTCTGTTCGAACGACGTCACCCGGCAGCTCTTCAGCCGGTACCCGTCGTAGACAGCGTTGACACTCGACACCACCCTGGCCCAGCACGGTGCCCGGCCCAGGCCCCTCAAGTACCGTATCGTGCCCACATGCACATCATCGCCGACATCTGCGTTGTTCCCCTGACGGGCAACGTCAGCGTTCGCGCTGAGGTTGCCTGCGCGCACAAGATCCTCAGGGATACGGGCTTACCCGTGCTCTTGCATGGATACGGCACCAACATCGAGGGCGACTACGACGTCATCATGGGCGCACTCAAGCGTATTCACGAGGCGCTGCATAGGCAGGGCGTTCCTCGCATTACGACGTCCATTCGGCTCGGCTCTCGAACGGACAAGACCCAGAGCATCACGGACAAGGTCGATGCCGTGCAGGCACTGATTTAGAGCGCAAACGGCATTCTAGTCGCAGCCCGATGCGGTGTGGAACGACAACTGGAGTTGTTGCCGGACCTCTCGTGCCCGATCCGCGCCGAGTTCTTTCATCACTCGCTGGTGGTACTCGGCGGCGTGGTCCATCCGTGCGCCCAGTAGCCGTGCGTATGGCGGCAGATCTTCGGGACTGGGGTTCAGCAGACCGGCGCGCGCTTCCGCAACCTCGCGGCGGATCTGAGTGACTTGGCCCAGCGGGGTCTTGTCCTTGATCTCGGACACCATCGCCGAAAACGAGAGCGTTGCGACGCCCTCATCGTCCTGTGTGCTCTCAACATACAAAGCACGGACCTTCCGAATGATGTCGACGTTGAGCTCGCCCTGAATCTTGTTGATCACCGCGCGTTCCTTGGGCTCAAGGCCGATCTCGTCCGCGGTTCGGTCGTCCACTGCTCTCGGGTCTCCGTGGGCGTTGGGTTCCGGGGACGCCCATCCCACACGACACTCTTTCGCCGCGTCGAGCAGGCCCGCTTGTGTCGGCTCGAACAACTCGGCTCGGAGGTCTAACCAGTAACTGTCGTCGTCATCGTCTGCCTCGTTGCGGTTGTCAGCCCGGGCCTCCCGCAGCTGGGCTTGGAGCTCGCGAATCCTCCGGTCAACGCGTGCGTGCTCGGCCGGCGCCACGGTGGGCTTACCTTGAACCGACGCGACGGCCTGGGGCCGAGGTGAATCATCCAAGCGCGGGACACCATCGACGGCCAACCGCGCTTGCTCGCCCGCGGTCACCTCCACAGTTCCGTGCTGATTGGCCGCCACCACCTCTCCCTCGTAGACAACAACGACCACGCTCGCGGCCAACACTCCGCCCCCAAGAGCAGACACCAACATTGACTTCTCGATTTTCACTTCAAAACTCGTTCCTGTAGCTGTGACTGTGCCGGCCGGAGTGTGAACAACAAATGCTCCTCCAGGCTCGACACGAAAAAACACGTTCCCTGAACGCTGCTCGATGCTCGCGTCTCCATCAGAGTCGACGCGCCACTCCAGTGAAGTCCCGGCCTCTGCGACCGCGACACCACGCGATGCCATTGAGACGGTAGTTCGCGACCGTGTATCGACCCTCCCCACCTCCGATGCGGCCGATGGGACCACGAGCCACAACACCAGCCCAGCCGCGAACGCGACCAGCCCCCCGACCCAGGCGACTGTCGTGCGGCTTGGGCGAGAATCAGGCGACACACAATTGCCCTCGTCCAGCTCGTCCAGCTCATCAAGCGGCCGGGCCATGGTTGCCTCGAGACGCCGCCAGAGCACGCGCTTGCGGTCGTCTGCCAAAATAACCGGTCGGCGCACGTCGTCGAGGGCCGCACCGAGTCTCGGATTCATCGGTGGAAGATCGTGATCATCCATTGTCGTCCTCCTCGATAAGCCCAAGCTCCAATGCCGCGACTTCAAACTCTTGACGTGCCCGGCGCAGGTGCGAATACGAGGTGTTGAGCGGCACGCCAACCGCCTCTGCAATGTCCGGGACCGAGAATCCATCGAACTCGTGCATGATGAAGACAGCCCGGCGCATGTAGCTCATCCGATCCAACACGGCGCGCACCAGTGCAAGTCGGTGGCGCGCGGCAGCTTGGGCTTCGAGCCCACTGCGTGGGTCAGCCCAGTCCACCCCCGAACTCGCGGTCACCTCGTATCGATGCCGCGCCCGACGACGGTCCTCGGAGACCACTCGATACGCGATCCCGAAAAGCCACGGACGGACCGGCCTCATACTGTCGAACGTCGTGAATTTTCTATGGACGACGACGAAGACGTCATGCGCGAGGTCGTCTCGGTCGTTGGGGCGAACGCCAAGGCGCCCTAACGTCTGCACCAACCAGTCGACATGGGCCTCATACATGGCCTTCAGCGTTGGCGGCCCACTCGCAACCGGCGCGCACACGACAAGGTTGCTCCCCGGCACACCCACAGTTTGGCGCAGGACCTCTCAATCCGTGCACCCCGGTAAAAAAACTTGGCGACGGCCAGCGATTGCCGGATTTCAGCGAGACAACGGGTCGATCGGTGCGAATAGCGCGCTCATCGCGTCGCTCGAGCAGGCCTCGAGTAAGCGTCGTGGCTCACTGATCCTCAGGGCATGCACTCGGTGTTCGACGCCACAACCCAGTCGCTGTAGGGGACGTTGCCCGCGCTGGCCGGGCTGGGGCAATCGATCACTCGACTACCACCCACGTTCGGATGCTCGATGCGGGGTGTCGCGAGAAACGCATACCCGGTCTGCAGCTCTGCGCTCCGCCCCCAGCAACGTACATTCCCGTCGACCAGCAGCGCGCAGCCATGGGCGCCGCCAAGGGCGAACTGAATCGCTTCTTCGCCGAGCGGCACGTCATGCACGGGCGCCAGAGTGTCATCACCAATCGCGGCACCCGCCGTCGGCTGGTCGTAGTAGACCGGTGAGGCGGCAGAGTCGGTCGCGTCATTGTCCGCGGCCCCAATGCGCCCTTCGATCGCGTGCCCCCAACAGCGGATGGCGCCGTTGTCGAAGCGGACGCACGTGTTTTCGTCGCCAAGTCGAACCTCGACGGGGATCTGACCGTCGGAAAAAGACGGATGCACGAAGCTCGCTGCGCTGGCGCCCCCGTTGGCGTTGGCCGTGCCCCCGCTTCCGAGGACCCCCAGCTGTCCCCGGCCCCAGCACCGAAGTCGGTTCTCTTCACCACGCGGTGCGACCACTGCACAGCTGTGAAACTTGCCGGCTTCCCACTGGACAAGCGTGTCTCCCGAATCCAGGACACCGTTGTTCGCAGTGACCGGAAACTCTGCAACGAGATTCTGCGTGCCTGTCCCGAGTACACCATTGGAGCCCGCTCCCCAGCAGTGCACACCGTTGTCAGGGACTACGCCGCAGGTATGCTCGGCGCCCACCATGATGGACGTCGGAAATGGGCTTCGCGCTGGGAAGACCCCCGCTGAACCAGGCGTCTCATTGTTTCCGAGAAAGAAGTCGTTTTCGTCGGGGTCGTAATACGACGCGGTGGAAACGTGTCCCAGAGGAGCATTCGGGCTCAGAATCCGATCAACGGAGATCGGTTGATCCCCGGCCCAGCCCCAGCACTGGACCTGACCACTGTCTGCGAGAGCGCACGTGCGTCGGTCTGTCGTTGTGAGTTCGATGACTTTGTTGCTGGCGCCCAGGCCCATCTCGACAAAGCCGCCGGCCGCTATCCCCGATCCCGCGCCGTTGGCGTCTGGGTTGCCTGCGCAATGGACGACCTCCTCCGAGTTTCCGTCGTTGTCGACCAGAAAACATCGAAGACCGTCGCCCAAAGCGATATCGACAATAGGCAGCGGCGTGGCCAAGCCATCCACCACAAACACAGGGTCGGCCTCCGAGTAGCCGGGGGGCAGGCGTCGTCCCCCGAGCCCCGCCGAGAAGGTGAGAATGTCTTCGTTGCCGCCGCCGAACTGGCCGGAAGCGTTGTCGCCCCAACAGACCGCGCCGTCCCGTCCGCAGAGCAGCACACATGTCGAGTTGCCACCCGCGAAGACCTTGTAAGCTCGACCTTCAGATCCGTCCGGGCACAGATCGCGAGGGGCATCGCCTGTGCTCGATCCCGATGACTCGGACGCGTCTGTATTACTTGAGACGC
>JAESSZ010000580.1 GCA_016763875.1 Nannocystaceae bacterium | reverse complement strand
TATACCAACCGGTGTCCAGGCCCAGCGAGCCAAACACGTGCGTCAACAATGTGGTGGCAGTTGTTCCGTCGGCGTCGTATCCCCATAGACCACCACGCGCTCCCCGGCCCGCCGGGCGGCTTGTAGCCGTTCAACTTGTACGTGTGGACGTCAAAGAACTCCCGCAGCATCCGGTATTCGTTGACGGTTGCCAGGTCCATTGAGTCGGAAAGGTTGTGGAGTTCCTTCGGGTCCGCCTTGAGATCATAGACCTCCACCGTATCGGCCCGTTGGTCCTCGATAACCTTGATGCCGTTCGGGAACACCATCATCCGTTTCAGCCGTCCTTCCGCGACAATCGGGCGTCTCAGTAGGGCATCGCCTCCACTCAAGAGCGGCACCAGAGACTGCCCCATGAACGCGCTTGGCGTCTCGACTCCGAAGACGTCAAGAATCGTGGGACCCAGGTCTATGATCGAGACCAGCTGCGAGATCTCGCGGGTCGCGACGTTCGGACCTCGGGCGACCAGCGGCACGTGGATCATCTCATCGTAGAGATTGACCGAATGCCTATGTTTGACGCCGTGCTCACCAAACGCCTCGCCGTGGTCAGCGGAGACCATCAGCAACGTGCGGTTCCAGGCGCCAAGGTCTTCAATCTGAGCGATGATCTTGCCGACCAGCTCGTCGACCATCTGGACCTCGGAGAGGTATCGCTCGAACGGCTCACCTTCCTTCAACGTCCCTCTATTATAGGGAACATGGGGGTCAAAGTAATGACAATACATAAACAGCGGACCACGCTTGGCATACTTCCTCAACGCGCGGTTGAGCCGCTTTGTCATGTTTTTCCCGTGCGTCCACTTGTGCTTGGTCTTCCGATATTTCCCTTTCGCAAACCCTCGGATGATGCCGTACTCATCGCTTAGCCATTTGGCGCCCGGCACGAAAATTGTGGTCACTCCGCCGTCATTCAGCAGCTCGGCAAGGTGTTCTGAGGGGTCATCGTGCAACCAAAGGCCCGTCTTGTACTTTGACCAGTACAACTGCGAGAAGTACTTTCCGGTCGAAAACGCAGATAACGTGTACGCCGTCTGAGATCCGGGGGTTCGCGCCTGTGAAAACAGGGCCCCCGCGTCTCGGAGAGAGAGTATGTTGGGTATATATTTCGCGTACTTCGGATTGTTGATGAGATCGTATCTCAGCGTGTCGATCGTCAGTAATATTACAATAGGGTCCGCTTTGATTATCGGCGGCTTCGTCGGCGCGATCGCGGGCCCAGAAGCACGGTCAACAAAGAATCCCCGTTGTTCGGGCGCTAAGTCGGGGGCTTCGACTGTCACGGGGAGCGACGTGCCCCGACGCAATGCAAGCGCTTGAAGATTTGGGCTCCAGGCGTTGATGTCGATCTTTACGGTGTTACTCGGCGAATGGAGGGTGGACACAAAGGCCCAGATGCACAGGAGGCCCAGACCCGCCCGAGCGAACCAAGCAGGGCGTCTGGAGAAGGCGGCGGTCCACCGACCCGGTACAGGTACGTAGCCGGATGCAATGAGTGAGCCCAAAGCGGCAGCACCCACCCACGATAAGAAGAAGTGAATTCCGATGTTGTCCTGGTGCCACAGGTTCGCGTTGAGTCCGTAGACAGCGACTACTCCGCCAACGACCGCCACGCCCCCGAACCGGAGACGGGCAATCCTACCGGCGATGGCCCAAGTCACCGGGATGGAAAGCGAAGCACCAACGACCACCAGCACTTGGAGCAGCCCGGCTGGAGCACCAGTCGCATCGCTGGTTCGGCCTGCAAACCCGGCAGCGTCCTCCCACATCAGGAGCGCACCAACGATGACAACGATTCCCGCGAACGCCCCCCATCCCGCTCGCGCATGCGTGCCGAAGCGGTACCAGAGCCAGACAACCCCCCCACAAAGCAGGCCTGCCGCGACATGGCGGCCCAGGTCGATCGCGTCGGACGTGAAACGGACGCCAGACGACGTCGACGGCCGCAGCACCATCCCCGCGACAACATTGAAAAGACCGGCGGCAAGCCAGCCAAGAGCGACCGCACTCGAAGTTTTCACCTCGGTTCGATTCTTCTGTTCGCTTACACCCATCGCTCCCGCTCCCATAGCCGAAGATGCTCTTGTCCAGCAATCGATCGCCGGGATACGTGATAGTGGCGCCTCATGTTGTCCGGCATTCTCTGCTTGTCAGTCCAACCCGGCGACGCTCAGGAGCTCCACAGCATCGATATCGGCGCCCCAGGCGGCGTCACTTCCTGCACCCTGAAGACCATCCTCGAACAGGATGGCGTCGAAGCTCGCCGTGCCTCCATCCAGAACGAGGCCATCGAGATCGACATCGGTAACGCCGCCCAAGAGCTCCCCGACCTCGAAGTACGGGCTCGTCGGCGCGACTTGCCGCGACGAATCTAGGGCCCCCATCGATCCAGGACTGGCACGTACGAAGACGAACACACGCTCGACCGCCGGGCCTACCTCGTAGATGCGAATGTCCGCGTCCCGCGTCCCATCGTGGCCCAGTTTGCAGCGACTAAAACCAAGTTCAAGACGTCCTCCCCTGCCCAGGGAAACGGCGCCCACGCCCGGAAAGCCACGGTCTGCGTTCCAGTCTGGCGCTCCAATGGCGCTCTGGGGATCGAGGACATCCGGGTGAACGGGTGGGGCACCTGCGTAACCAGGCTCGTACGAAAGCACTTCGGATGCAAAGATCTCGGCCGAACCGCAAGCTCGCGGTTCTTCCTCGGCAATGAACCATGGCCCGCGACCGCAGCCCGCCAAAGCGACCAATACCCACCAACGCATCTGCCGCGAGATGGTAGACCAAAAGCGGTGCAACGTGTGTTCCGTGCGCGAGCCACGTGAGCGTCACCTCGCGACGGTGTTGGGCTGGCTGGCACATGCGTCCATCAGCGCTGCCGCGCTGACCGTCGTCGTGCCGGTCACGAACGTCTACGGACGTGTTTGCCATCATGCTGTCGATCTGGGACGGCACCTCGCTGTCGCGCTCTTTCTTGTCGCGGCATCGCTGGCATGGCGTCGGTACGTCCGCTGGGGGGTTTCAGCGACCTTCGGAGCTTTGGTTGCCCTCACCGTCGCGATTGCCTGGCCAGTACTCGGGCCGGACCTCGGTTCCATCGCCCGTCGGACTGCGGCGGCCGCCGACATCTCTCCAGGTGCCGCACAGTTCTTGCTTTCTGTTGGGGCCGCACAGTTGCTCCCCATGGCCTGGCTCGCGACATCTCTTGCCTCGCATCGACGGTGGACATGGGTGCTCTTTCTCGGCGCTGCGGTGACTCTCTTCTGGCTCAATACGTCCCACTTTCCGCAGCAGCTGCCTCGCGTTCACGCGCTCTTGGGCTTCGGCAGCGCTCTGCTGCTCGGCGGAGCTTTGGCACCGGCTGCTCGGCGATGGATCGAGCCAATCCGGACTTCCGCTGCCAAGCACCTCAGACTCAGCTTCGCTGGGCTGGCAAGCACGTGCATCGCAGCCACCCTTGCGATGTTCTGGCCCTTGCCGTCGTCGACACGAGTTGACGTGAGTCGCTGGAGCGCGACGCTGCTGAGTCCGCTACTCGGGGCGTCGGCGATTGTTCCACCGGCTCCCCTCTCTCTCGATCCCGCCGAGATCACGGCCGGCTACTACGCCAGCCGGGAGGATGTTCCCTCTCGCCCACCCTCAGGCACCGACTTCCGACCCGCCAAGCCAATAGTGCTCCTACTGACGATCGACGCTGTCCGTGCTGACCTCCTGTCGGGTGAGTACGCGGACGACCTGCCGAATCTCTATCGCCTTGCGGAACAAGGCACTCACTTCACGAACGCCCGTTCGGCGAGCGCCGCGACGGTCGTCTCTCTGGCTACGATCTCCACGGGGAAGTACTTCTCGCAGCTGAAGTGGACTGAGTACGAAACCGACGACTGGCTACCCGAGGACAACGCCGTTCACCTCGCCCAGCGACTCACAGGAGCCGGCGTCCAAACGACCCTGGTCCCCGGTGCGCGCTGGCAAACGGACCGCTTCGGGATGATGCGGGGGTTTCAGTCAGGGTCGTTCAAGAAAGAGAAACGCCGAAAGTTCGTAAGCGGGACAACCCTCACCAAGCGAATTCGAAGGGCGTTGGCCCGACAAGCGCCCGAGGAGCCGCTGTTCCTTTTCTGTCACTACTTTGACCCGCATCGCCCCTATAACTCCGGCCGGGTAAAGATTGGAACACCGTTCGAGCGCTACCTCTCAGAAGTCGCCATGGTGGACGCGCTCGTCGGCAAGATCTGGGCGACCCTTGAGAAGCACAAGTTGCTCGATCGTACGTACGTGATCATCGCTGCCGATCATGGCGAGGCGTTTGGAGAGCACGGCATCAAGCACATGCATGCAGTCAATCTCTACGATGAGCTGATTCGTGTCCCACTCATCGTGACCGGTCCAGGGGTCGTGCCTCAGGTTGTCGACGAAGCCGTGAGTCTCGTCGATCTGAGCCCGACGATTCTCGACATCTTTGGGCTCGAAACGCCGGGCGACACGATGGGACAATCATTGGTCCCATATCTCC
>JAESSZ010000579.1 GCA_016763875.1 Nannocystaceae bacterium | reverse complement strand
CGAGCAGGCGGAGGCGATCTACCCCGCGCTGCTCGAGATAGACGCCGACAGCCCCCGGCCCTACCGCGCGTACCTCCAGTATCTACGTTCGACCGGGGACCAAACGCGATTCGACGAGGTCCTGGCCGCCGCGCAACTGCGTTTCCCGGCCGCCTCGCCTCCGCCGCCCATGCCCCGCCCTTAAATGTGGCTGGCTGCTAGCCTCCTGGCCGCGTCAGGAGGCATCGAATGCAAATCGTCAACGGGACAGGACAAGACTCGCCGGTGAGCCAGTTGCTCGCCTACTTCAAGAAATCGGGCGGCGACGGAGCAGTGTCGGCCGCGGTCTGGGGGATCATCGCGGTGGTCCTCACCATTGTAATCGCGATCTCATCGTTCGAGGTGATCGAACCCGGACAGGTCGCGGTCAAGGTCAACAACATCACGGGCGGGCAGGAACCCGTCACCCAGCCTGGTCTGGTCATCAAGGGCCCCTTCGGCATCCACTCGGTCTACGTGATCGACGCGAGTCCACAGACGTTTGTGATGAAGGGAAACGCCAACACCGACGAGTTGCACGTCAAGGAACTCACCGTTCGCGCGAGCGACGGTTCGAACTTCCTGTTCAAAGACACGACGATCATCTTCCAAGTGATCGGCGCACAGGCAGTCGAGGTTATCCGCGACGCGGGTCCGAGCAACGACTTCCGCCGCTGGATGCGTCCGCTGGCCCGCTCGGTCCTTCGGGACGAGTTCGGCCGCGAGTCCACGATCTCCGTATCGGACCCATCCAAGTTTGGCGAGGCCACCGAACGTGCCCGCACGCGTCTCAACGAACTGCTCGAGCCCCACGGTGTGGTGGCAACCAAGATCGTGACACCGCGACCGCGGTTCTCAGAGGACTACGAGAACCTCATCGAAGCTCGAAACGAAACCGACAACCAGCTGTCGGTCATCGACTCCGAACTGGCCCGCGCGGCAACCGGACGCGACCGCTTGCTCGCCGAGGTCAACCGCGACCAGAACAAGATCATCCAGGAGCGCCGGGCAGAACTCGAATCCGCGCTCGCCGAAGCGCCGGCCAACCAGGCGGACACGAAACGCAAAGCAGACACCTACCGCATTGAAACGGTCGGTACCGGCCAAGCCGCAAAGTCCGCGGCAGTGCGCCAAGCTGAAGAGCTACGCGGGCAACTCGATGCCGAATACCTGGCTCGCAAGGCCACCATCGAGGCGTTCAAGACCCAACCCATCGAGCGCGTTATGAAGCGACTCGGCGAAAAACTCGCTGGCGTCACGATCGGCATCCAACCTTGGGCCGATGACGCGACGCCGTCACGAGTCCGCATCGAAGAGATCGGAGGTGTGCGATGAGTTCCCTCGCCCGTATCGCCCGTTTGTACAGCATTGTCGTGTTGGCGCTGTGGATCGGACCCAAGGCTTGTCTTGCGACCATCGGTCCCGATGAGATCGGTGTCCGCCACAGCAACCTGTCCGGTGTCGACGAGGATGATCTGGGTCCCGGCTGGACCCTGCGCGTCCCCGGCGTGCACAAGATCATCCGACTGCCGCGACGCTACGAGTTCTTGGACTACACCAAGGACAACGTCGGTCCGCAGAGTTCGCTGCAGATCCGAACCCAAGATAACAACATCGTATTGATCGACGTCTCGGTCCCGTACCACATCACGCCCGGTGAAGGGTTCGATGTGGTCAAGAAGGGCAACCATCGCGAAGATCGCAACGACCTGCTTCGGGTGCAGCGCATCGCGGAGGACACCACCGTA
This sequence comes from Nannocystaceae bacterium, assembly GCA_016763875.1. Classification (GTDB taxonomy): domain Bacteria; phylum Myxococcota_A; class Polyangia; order Nannocystales; family Nannocystaceae; genus JAESSZ01. The sequence continues at coordinate 6,142 of JAESSZ010000579.1, read as the reverse complement.
TCGGTGCTGCGCGAAAAGCTGGCGCTTCTGACGTCGGCCGATTGGTACAACACCGCCCGCCGTCGTGAGGTGGCCGAAGAGACTCTGGTTGCGCTCAACGAGTCTCTGGGCCAAATCAACATCACCGCCAAGGCCGTGCTCATCCGCTCGGTCAGTTTCCGCAGCGAATACGAGCAGCAGTTGCAGCAGATCCAGCTCAACGAGCAGGTCAAGCTGCTCGACCTCGCGCGCGCTCCGGTCGCAAAACGACAACAATCGCTCGACGACTTTCAACAGGGAACCAAGGCACAATCCGCCTCGCTCGCTCAGAACTGGGCCGCGCGTATCGCCCGGCTCGAAGGCGCCTACGAGGTCGGCTTCCTGGAAATCGGGGACGATACCGAACCGGGCGCCGCAAGGGCGCTGCTGGCAGCCATGGAGCCTGCCGACCTCACCAAGCTTCGGCTGCGTGCGAGCGAAGCGTTGGACATCGAAACCGAAAACCTCTCCGACGCATACATGCTCGGGATCAAGAACATCCAGGCCGAGACGTTGGAGTACGACCAACGCATTCGACTCGGTGCCGACGGCGTGTCGGCGCGTCTCAAGGCGGAGGGCAAGACAGAACTCGCCCAGGTCCAGGGCGCGTTCGAGAGCCGCTACAACGAGTTGCTCAACGGGGTCGCTGGCCGTGCTTGGGTCGCGTACGAGAGTGCCGACAACATCACCTTCGACCGGACCCTGAACTTCTCGTCCTCTGACGGCATCCCGTCCGTTCTACGGCTGCGTCAGTTTACCGAGCAGTTCATGGGCGAGTAGCGGTCCCGGCGCAGGGCCGGGCCGGGCCGCAGGGTTCACCACCAGGTGCCGCTAATCATCGAGCGGCTCGAACATGGTGGTGAACTCCTCGGCCGAGGTCGGGTGGATCCCAACGGTGGCATCGAACTGTTTTTTCGTTGCCCCGGCTTTCATAGCAATGGCGATGCCTTGGATGATCTCGGGAGCATCGCCCCCAACCATGTGGGCGCCGACGACAAGGTCGGTCTCACGCTCCACGATGAGCTTCATTAAAACCCGCTCCGACCGCCCGGGCAGCACGTGTTTCATGGGGCGAAAATCGGTGCGGTAGACGTCGACGTGGCCCTTGATGGTGGCGCGCGCCTCCGACTCGGTCAGCCCGACGGTACCGACCGGCGGCTGTGAAAACACCGCGGTCGCTATCCCCTGGTGGTCGATCTTGGTCGGGTTGTTGTTGTACAGCGTCTGCACCAAGGCCCTGCCATCGGCGATCGCGACCGGGGTCAGCTGCGCGCGCGTCGTGCAGTCACCGATCGCGTAAACGCTCTCGATATTCGTGCGTGACCACTCGTCGACAGAGATCGCACCGTGGTCGTCTTGAGCGACGCCGACATCCTCGAGACCGATGTTTCGCGTGTTGGGCCAACGACCGGTCGCCCACATCACCGTATCGACGTCGTGGTCAATGTCGCCATTGCACCGCACCCGCAGCGCGCCGTCATTGTTCTCGATCGCCTCGATCCGCGTGTGGGTTTTGATCGCGATCCCGTGGCCTTTGAGTTCTTCGGTCAACGCACTGCCCACGTCGACGTCGAAGTGGCGCAGCACCCCGTAGCCGCGCACCAACATGGTGACCTCGACCCCTGCCCCAGCGAAGATCCCCGCGAACTCGACCGCGATGTAGCCGCCGCCGACGATAGCGATGCGTTTGGGCAACGTCGCAAGATCGAGCGCCTCGTTGGAGGTGATCCCCAACTCGGCGCCCGGAATGTCCTTGGGCACATGCGGCCATCCGCCCGTCGCCACCAAGATACGTTCGGTCGTGTACTGCTTGCCCGCGACCTCAACGGTATGAGCATCGACAATGCGGCCGCGTCCGGTGTGGAGCGTGACCCCAGCGCGGTCGAGCATGCCGAGGTAGATCCCGTTGAGTCGGTCCAGTTCAGCGTTTTTTGCGTCGTTGAGTTTTCCCCAATCGAGCGTGGCCTTGCCCGTCGACCAACCGTAGCCAGCCGCGTCCTCCAACTCCTGATGAAAATGCGAGGCGTACCAGAGCAGTTTCTTGGGCACACAACCGCGAAGAACACACGTCCCGCCGACCCGCGTGGACTCGCAGATCGCGACACGGGCCCCGTAGGCCGCCGCGCGGCGACTCGCCGCAACACCGCCCGAACCCGCACCGATCGTGAAGAGGTCGAAGTCGTAGGTGGACACGCCCGCGACGCTACCACCACTGGCGACTAGGTGAGCCCGAGCGTGACGGCGGCGACGCGACGGATCTCAGCGTAGTTGCGACCCGATTGTGGTTGCGCCCGCGACTCCCACGTACGCACCGGGATGGACCCCGACTGCGCGAGGTATCGATGCAAGCGCAGCTCGTCGACCGGTGCCCGCGAGAACCCAAAGGGATTGCGCGGTCCGGGTTCGGTCAGCGGCGGGTACTTCGTATCGTTGCCCGCGGCGATCACCGCCAACTGTTCGTCGCCGCGACTGTGCATGACCGCGACAAACTCCGGCGAAAAAGGAGCGACAGCCGCACGTACCGCGCGATCACGGCCAACCCACTTGGCCCAGTCGTAGCCGTACGTGAAGTCATGCACGTAGGCAAAGCCGATCGCCGTGTTTCGTCCGAATAGGTGCTGCACAGCGACGACGGCCGCGGCGTGGTCCAGCAAACGATGCGATTTGGCTTGTCCTTGCATCCACAGCGACGCACCGAGAAAGTCCAGATCCCACAACAGATTGTCTGGGAACGCCTCGCGCATCGCGGTGGCTATCGCGACCAGTCCTTGTGCAAACGCTCGTGCGGGTGCGTCATCGCGACCGCCCAAAACTCGCTCGCCTATCGCCACGAGCGTGCTCGCACGCGCGCGTGCCGGATCCAACGTGCGCCACTGCTCAGCGTCCGTCTCGAGCACGTGGTCGGCCCGCGCCAGCATCGCGTAGGCCTCCCCCGGCAGCACCGCAGCCGCCATCATGCGCCGATTCCCCCGCGTAAAATACCGGTGACGATGAGAACCACCGCCAACACCAAGGCGCCGCGCCAAACACAGTCGTGGAGGCGAGCCTTGTAGCCCGCGTGGGTGAGTTCGTCCTCGGGCTCCGAGCGGGCGGCCTGTTTTCGCAGTGCTTGGTAGTCGACGCTCATCACGAGCACAACGGGGGCCACCATCCAGATCTGCACGACATCGGAGGCCAGCAGGGGTAAAGCCGCCCAGACCAGGATCGCGCCAAGGATCAGCCCCTCGGCCGCGTGACGGACCGAAGCCGCGCCGAACATCGTGGTGAACGTGCGCTTGCCTCCGAGACGGTCGCTGGGCTCATCGGACAACCCGCTCGCCAACGCCGAGGCCAAACACATCAGCGCAAACGCAGGCAGCACCACGAGGCCGCGCGGGACGGCGACACCACTCTGCAGATACGCGAGCATCCACGGCAACGCGAAGCCGACACCAAGCATCTCCAGCACCTCGCCACCACCGCGGTAGTTGAGCCGAAGTGGCGGCAGCGTATAGGCCACAAACAGCAGCAAGCACGCCAACGCGGCAAGCGTCAGCCCAGGTCGAGGCATGAAGTACTCCGCGGTGGCGGCCACGGCCAGCATCAGCGCGCCCGCACCCAATCCGCCCCACAGCACCGAGGACGATTCGAGAATGCCGTCGGGAATGGTCTTCGGCGAACAGAGGTCGGCCGCGATCCGACGTTTGAGTGCGTCGACCTCTTGGTCGCCCCAATCGTTGAGCAACACGACAAACGCCAGGTCAAAGACCACCAGCGCCACCCCCAACGACAGCGCCAGGGGATCGACGCTGCCCGTCGCCGCGATCCCGATCGCTTGGCCGAGCGCCGCCGCAACGAGCAACTTCGGCCAACTCGCCGGCTTGAGCGCATACCGCCAGCGCGCGAACAGAGGCATGGAGGCCGGAGACATCGCGCTGGGAGTCTACACCCCGTGGCAGACAGTCTTTCTCCGGGGCGTTTTTTGTGATTCGAGCGCGAATGGAATCGCGACCGGGCGCCACTGTCTCGGTCGAGAGCGAGTTCACCATGCCACAGCCCATTGATCACACCGATATTCTCCTTGGCAGCCCCGTCGACGACGCGAAGGTCACGCTGGACCTCGCAGTCGAAGGCACTGACGCAGGGAGGACTCATGCCGCGTTGTCGGCCTACAACGGGCTCAGAACCACACGCCAGTCTACAGATCGGCAACTGCTTCGTTCGGATGGAGTCGATATTCGGCTGCGACTGACGGTGACGACGCCATTCGATCAGGCTGGCGCATCGCCTGAGCCCCTCGGGGAGCCTAAGGCTGTGCGTGACGGCAAACCGGTTGCGGTATGGACGGCCGGCGCGGCTGATGCCGTCGAGATTGTCCTATGGGCACAGCAACCCGATGGAACCGCGATGACGCTTCGGTCCCAAATGAACGGTAACATCGCCAAAATCGAACTCAGCGGTAAGTCGGGAAGCGCGAGTGGGACCGTGACCTTCTCACGACTTGATAATGTGAAACAGAAACGGCCCTAGTCAGAATCACGTGTTGGACCAGCCGACGCCACCGATTCTCCGTCGCTGCCTGCAACCCGCAGGCGGCGAACGAGCTCTGTTCCCGCCGCATCGGCCGGCATTATTGCCAGCCCCTCGCGGGCGAAGGCTCGCGCCCTAGTGGGGTCATCAAACGCGACGGTGCGTGACAACCCCAGCCGAAGTTCGGCTCGTGCATGCGGACCGAGAGCCTCTTGGTCTGCCACAAGCGCACGCTCGAACACGACCCCCGCGTCCAAACGGCGGTTGAGCCCCAGCAGGCTCTCGCCTAGCCCCAGCAAGCTTGAGAACACCAGGGGGCTCGCGTCCTCGAGCCTTAGTCCATCCGCGGCATCGAGCACGACCCGATAGCTGGCTTCGGCATCCTGCCAGCGTTCAAGTCCCGCCAGCGCAAGCGCACGGTTGTACGCGAGATTGGCCGTACCATTGAGTGTCGGCGGTTGGAACGCCGCCTCGGCGTGTCGGAACGCCGTCAGTGCAGACTCGAACTCGCCCCGCCGAACCCGGGCGTTGCCGATGTTCATCAGTGTAAGGCCGGCTTCCGCATTGAGCCCAAGGCGCTGCTTGATCTCGGCGGCCGCCACCAGCAACTGCTCAGCCTTGCTAGGATCACTCGATTCGATCAGAGCCGCGAGGTTGTTCTGGATCCGGGCGTACAATAGCCCTCGATTCCCCAGCGCTTCGAGTGCAGCCAACGCCGCCAAGTACGCGTCTTGGGCGGCCTCGGACTGCCCGGCCTCCCCTAGGGCGTGGCCCCGAGCACCGAGAGCCTCGGCTGCATTGAGTCGAAGACTCAGCCAAGGACTTTCATCCGCCCCGTCATACTGGCGCGCAATCCCGACCGCGCGCTTGCTTGCAGCAAGCGCAAGATCGACATCGTCGGCCGCGAGAGCCGCGTTTGTCAACGCAGTTAGGGCGGCCATCTCGTGTGCGCCACCGTCACCGATGGCCGTAGCTGCCGCGACAGAGAGGCGCGCCAACAGCACCCCTTCTTGGGCTCGCGATGGCTGATGACTGACTGCTGCGGCGAGCGCTGCTCGCAGCCGACTCCGCTCCGCCGTCCAGTCCGGGTGTGCTTCGGCCCGAAGGAGCGCAGGCAACAGCAACTTTTCGGCCGCGACGTATTGATGGCGATTGTTGAGTTCCGCACCGTACAGCGTGTCCAGTAGCAACTCCTCGGGGATCGCACGGCCACGCCCACGAAGCGACGCCTCGGCCGCCTCGAGCATGTCGAAGTAGACCTTCGAGTTGCCGACAGTTTTGTTCACATAGGCGCGTCCAATCGCATCCGATAGCGCATCCCCCACCACCGGGTCGTAGTCAGGGGTCGGCGTTCGCGACAGCAGTGCGTCGTCGTCTTGGCATTCGGCGATGCTCGTCAGGCCGCGCGCAGCTTCAGGGGTGGCCGAGAACGGCGGCGAAGACCGGGTCTCGGCGAGGAAGTAACTGATCTTTCGCAGTGAGCGCTCAAGACAGCGAGCTCGCAACTGCAGGGCCGCGGCCGAGAGTTCCCGCGCCTCGTTCGCCCGGCAGGAAAGCAGGTCAAAGGACCCCCAAGCGGCGACGTAGTCGTCGATGACATCCACGAGCACCTCGT
>JAESSZ010000578.1 GCA_016763875.1 Nannocystaceae bacterium | reverse complement strand
GCAGCGTGGAGGCGACGTCCATCACGCCCAGTCCATGTTCGCAGGGCGCCCGTGTCTTGCAGTTACAGGCGAAGAAACTCGGTGGCCTGCGGACGAGGCAGCGGCGTGATCTCGTAGATGACGTATGCGCCCAGGTTGCTGCGGAAAATATCGTACGCGCTGCCCACCGGAAGCTCCGGGTGGGGTCGGTTCGCGGGTACTCGATGCACACGATCGCATTCGCGCCGCTGGGTTGCAGTCGCACGATGAGAGCGCGGTCTGCCGGCAAGTCGTACTCGCTGCAGTCTTGCCCCGTCGTCCCTCCGCATTCACCCACCTGCTCGACGGTGGGGCTCCACACCAGGTGGGGACCCTCCACCGCGCTCTCGCAGTTTTGTGGCGGGACGGTGACGCTGCACGTCGGGTCGTCGCCCGGAAGGCTGTCGCGCTGGCTCAGGAAGCGGTCGAGTTGAAGCCCCGCGAGCTGCCGAGAGGTCGGCGCGAGCGCGATCGGGCCTAAGCCTGCGGAGGGGTCCGCGGCTTGCGAGGGGTCCTCGTGCGTGGCGGGTTGCCAAGGACGCAACGCAACTAGCACAATCGCGGCCGCTGCGAACGCAACCGCAAACCCCAGGCCCCAGCGACGAGAGCGGGCACGTCCGGGCGGCCCGACAGACTCCTCGGTATCTGCGGCCGCGATGTCGGCCGGCTGTGTGGCCTCTTGCTCGCACTGCGCGGCCGCCTTGGCGACATGATCGTCGAGGCGCTCCAGCGAGGGGGGCGAGAACTGGCGACGCAGCGATGCCGCGATCGGATCGAAGTCGTTCGGTTCGCTCATTGCACCACCTCCGCGGTACTTGTAGGGGCCGCGGCGCCAGGGACCGCGGGCCGGGGTTGGAGCAGCTTGTGCATCTTGGCCCGGGCCCGAGACACGTGGCTCATCGCCGTTCCGGCCGGCATCTCCAGCAGCGAGGCGATCTCCGTGTACTCAAGCTCGACCACGGTCTTGAGCAGCAGACAGGTTCGCTGAGCCTCACTGAGTGAAGCCAGCGCTTGCGCGACGTTGCGGTCAAACAACGCGCGAGGATCTGGGGGGTCCGTCACCTGCGGCGGCGCTGGTTGGCCCTCGGCGTGTCGGGCTCGTTGCCTGCGCTCTAGTTTACGTCGCTGGTTGAGCGAAACAAACCGAACGTACTGGCTCATCCACGCGACGAAGTTTGAGCCGGGTCGAAACGACCCGAGCTTGCCCAGCGCGATGAGGGCCGCTTCCTGCAGCATGTCCTCGGCCTGGGCGCGGTCCCCCACGACCCCGGCCGCAGCGCACCACAACACCCGCGAAGACTCGCGGAAGCGCACCGCGAACACCGACGGGGTCAGGGCGTCGGGGGAACTCGGTTCAGGGGAAGACATGCAATGCAGGGATCCGGACGCCCCCCCCAATGTCGCCGAGGTGCCGCCGCCTTGCACGCCCGGGGGTTGTTTTTGTTTAGGCGCGTGGCCGCCCTGAGTGGCTGCTTCGGGCCCATCGGTAGCCATTCGATAGCCATGATAGGTTGGCGCGGGATGGCTCCCCCCCCGTTTGAGCTGGAATCCGAGGCACCAGGCGGTGTTGGGGCCCGCGTTGGCTACGGGATCACGGCGTTGCTGGGCCCGACCAACACCGGCAAGACGTACCGTGCGATCGAGCGCATGCTTGAGCACAGCAGCGGCATGATCGGCCTGCCGCTGCGCCTTCTCGCGCGTGAGGTCTACGATCGTGTCTCCAGTCGTGTAGGCGAAAACGCGGTCGCGCTCGTCACCGGCGAAGAAAAGCGCGTCCCGCCCAATCCTCGCTATTGGGTGTGCACCGTCGAATCGATGCCGATCGATCAGGAGGTCGATTTTGTCGCGGTCGACGAAATTCAGTTGGCGGCGCATCGGCAGCGTGGGCACACGTTCACCGACCGCCTCTTGAGGTACCGCGGAATGCGCGAGACCTGGTTCATGGGCTCGGACACGATGCGGCCCCTGATGGAGTCGCTGGTCCCCACCGCCAGCATCGAGCAGCATCCCCGCTACTCCAACCTCTCATATACCGGCGTGCATTCGTTGGGATCGTTGCCCCCGCGCACCGTCGTGGTCGCGTTCTCGGCCGAGGATGTCTACGCGCTTGCCGAACGTCTGCGCCAGCAGCATGGCGGTACCGCCGTTGTTCTTGGTGCGTTGTCTCCACGCACGCGCAACGCTCAGGTCGCGATGTATCAGGCCGGCGAGGTCCAGCACCTGGTGGCGACGGACGCGATCGGCATGGGCTTGAACATGGACGTTGACCGGGTGGTCTTCGCCTCGCTACGCAAGTTCGACGGTCGCGAGGCGCGTGCACTGGACATCGCCGAGATGGCCCAGATCGCCGGCCGCGCGGGACGCTATACGACCGACGGTGGTTTTGGCCTTCTTCGGCCGCTCGACGCGTTGCCTCCGCGCATGGTCACCGCGATCGAAGGCCACCATTTTGCGGCCGTGCGCCGCGTGGTGTGGCGCAACGCCGACCTCGAGTTTACCTCGTTGGACGCGTTGATCGAGTCTCTGCGTTTGCGGCCAAAACGTAGCGCGTTGCGTATCGTTGAGCAGGCGGACGACTTTGATGCGCTGCTCCGGCTGTCTCGGCTCGACTCGGTCCGCGAACGCGCGCGCGGCGTGGATGGGGTGGCGTTGTTGTGGGACGTTTGCCGGATCCCAGATTTCCGAAAGCTCCTGCTCGATAGCCATGTCGAGCTACTCGCGGCCATCTACGAGCAGTTGTCGGGCCCCGGGGGGCGCATTGATGACGACTGGATGGCCAAGAGAATCACGCGCCTCGATGACCAGGATGGCGATATTCAGACCTTGATGATGCGTATCGCGTTCATCCGGACCTGGACATATGTCGCCAACCACAGCGCTTGGGTCAACGACGCCGAGCATTGGCAGCAGCGCACGCGCGAGATCGAAGATCGGTGTAGCGATGCGCTGCATGAGCGGCTGACCGAGCGTTTTGTCGACGGGCACACGGAGGACTTCGTCGGATCGCAGGGGGAGCGACGGCCCGTTCGCACCAAGACGCCCGTCGATCGCCGGCCGCGCGTGGAGAACGGTCCCTTCGCTGGGCTGGCCGAGTTCGAGGATTCGTTGCCCAATGCGGCTGGCCACGCCGCGACGGGAGATGAGCGCTCGCGCGAGGACTGGGTGCAGTCGGTCGTCGACGCCGATTTCGACGGTTTCGCACTCGCCGCGGACGGAAACCTACGATTCGGCGGCGAGGTCATCGCCCGGCTGCGGCCCGGGACCGAGCTGTTGCTGCCCGAGGTCGTCGTGACGCTCGACGAGCTTGGCGCCGGTGCCAAGGCGCAGATCCAACGCAGGGCGCAGGCCTGGGTTCGTGATGCGACCGCCATGATCGCGGCGTCGCTTGCGTCTCTGTCCGAGGACGAAGAGGCCGAAGCTCGAGGGCTGGCCTACCAGCTGCATCGCGGACTCGGGTTCGTGACCGCCGCACAAGCGCGCGAGCAACTGCAGAGCCTGTCGGCGGAAGCGATGGCGGCTTTGAGGACTGCGGGCGTGATTCTTGGTCGCCGCGTGCTGTACGTGCCAGACGACTTGGGCGCCCGGGGTGTCGCATGGCGTGCGGCGCTGTGGTGCGCGTACTACCAGCCCTGCATCCGCCCGCTGCCACCCGTGGACGGGGCGGTCTCAATCGAACCGCAGGCGGAGGTCGATCCGGACTTCTACCTGCGGATCGGATACCCAGTGATCGCCGGACGTGCCATTCGCGCCGACCAACTCGAACGCGCCACGGCACGATTGGTGGAACTAGGACCGGGACCGTGGCCGCTGCCGGACGAGCTGGGCTCATGGCTCGGGGTGCGTCGGCATCGATACGAGTCCATCGTCGAGGCACTGGGATTTCGCGGAGGTCCCGATGGCTGGGGCCCGGTTTCGCGGAGACGCGGCAAGAAACCGGGGCAGGATCGCGGTGGGGAGCGATCGGGCGGTCCCCGCAGGCGTAGTCGCAGTCGTCGGGGTGGTCGTGGTCCAAGTGGTGGGCCAGGCGGCGCGGACTGATATCTGGGCGCGGCTGGCAGGGCGGTCGCGAACCCGACTCAGGCCCCATGGCCCACGCTGATAGGGTGTCTCGCTGTGAGCGAGCCTCCGACCCAAGCTGCCTTTCGATCGGTGCCTCGGACCGGCGTGATCTTCGTGACCGCCGAGGCGACGCGTCGCGGCTACGACCCGGACGACCCCCAGTGGTGCAACCTCGGCCAGGGGCAGCCAGAGACGGGTCCGCTGGCGGGCGCGCCGCCTCGGGTTGAGACGATCGACATCGACCCCACCGATCGCGACTACGCCCCGGTCGGGGGAGTTACCGAACTCCGCGAAGCGGTCGCCGCGATGTACAACCGCCGGTATCGACGCGGCCTTCCTTCGCAATACACCGCGGACAACGTGGCGATCTCCTCGGGTGGTCGCGCTGCGCTCACGCGGGTCGCGGCGAGTCTCGGTCCGGTCAACTTGGGGCACTTTCTTCCCGACTACACCGCGTACGAAGAACTGCTGGAGATTTTCAGGGCCTTCACCTCGATCCCGATCTTGCTCGAGCGTGAGCGTGGCTACGCGTTTTCAGCCGACGAGTTGCGGCGGGAGATTACCGGTCGCGGTCTTGGGGCGCTGCTGGTGTCCAACCCATGCAATCCCACGGGCAAGCTGATTGGTGGGGACGAGCTTCGCGCGTGGGTGGCGATGTCACGGGAGCTCGAGTGCGCGATGTTGTTCGACGAGTTCTACTCGCACTTCATCTGGACGCCGACTCAGGGCGAGCTACCGATCGAGAGCGCCGCGCGCTACGTGCAGGACGTTGATCGCGATCCTATTGTGATCGTGGATGGCCTGACGAAAAACTGGCGCTACCCGGGCTGGCGTGTGGCGTGGACGGTCGGCCCTCGTGCCGTGATCGAGTCCGTGACGTCCGCCGGATCGTTCCTGGACGGCGGTGGCTCGCGTCCCGTGCAGCGCGCGGCCGTCTCGCTACTCGAAGCGGAGTCGGCCGATGCTGAGGCGAAAGCGGTGCACGCGGCATTTCGAGACAAGCGCGCCTGGTTTCTGCAGCGCCTTGGCGATATCGGGGTCCACTTCGATCGGCCGCCGGAGGGCACGTTCTACGCGTGGGGCAACCTGTCGCGCCTACCAGCCCCGCTATCAGACGGCATGGGTCTGTTTGAGCACTTGCTCGAATGCAAGGTGATCACCGTGCCCGGCGTGTTTTTCGACGTCAATCCAGGCAAGCGCCGCAGAACGCAGGCGTCACGTTTTCACGGATACACGCGTTTCTCGTTTGGCCCGCCCCGCGCCACGCTTGAGGTGGCGCTGGACCGTCTGGCGGCGCTGGTCGACGCCCAGTAGGGGGCGAGCACACGTGCGTCCAGCTACCCCGGCACGCGACCTGCGACATGGTGGAATCGGCCACCTGATGGCGGGCCCGCCATCAACGCCATGAACGCGCCGCTGCTCGGCAGCTCGCGAAACGCGGTGCCACCGGCCACGGCCGCAGCTTCGTCACGCCACACCATCTGGTCGGCGAAGACGTTTGGGTCGTCGTTCGAGCGAAACGTCGACGAGGCGAGCAGGCCATCGAGCGTACGCGCTTCTTCGATCAGGCGATCCTTGAGCGCAAGCATCGCTTCCACGGCGTCGCCGCGGACAGTGTAGATGTAGATTTCGGTACAGGGGGTGGGTTTTCGGTCGCTCATCGCGGCTCTGCTTTCAATCACGCGGGGGGCCTTGGTTCGCGCCAGTCGCGGCGAGGCGCGGCATCCCGCGCACCATGCCGTACCGATGGCGAGGACGAACTGCCGACGGCGCCAGCGCAACATGTGGGGTTAGACGGGCTGGCGAGCTTCGCTGTGACCAGAAAAGGCCCGCGAAATCGAGGTCCACACACGATGAGGGGGGAGTCCGCGTCGCGCAAGACCGTCCGAGGCAGCTGAAAAAGAACTGGGAACGCTCGGCCAATCCCGGCAACTACCGTGGTCGATGCCAATCCGAAATATTATTATCCTCACTCTCGTGTCTACCGGCACCCTCTTTGGTTGCGACACTCCGGAGGACGCTGAACTCAGAGCAGACGAACTCAGTACAGACGAGTCCAGTGATGACGAGTTAAGTGACGACGCGGAGTTCCGGATCGTCGAGGCGCTGACGGAGATCGACGCCGATACCCCCGTTCGGAATGCCGTTGTGTTGCTCGGAAACGGGTGCACCGGAACCCTGGTGGCCCCCGACTTGGTCCTATCCGTCGCGCACTGCGGAGTGCTGGAGAACGAGGCGTACTTCACGGGAGGCTGGTCCACACTTCCGTCGCCGATGACCGTCCAATTCGGCCCAAACCGCGCGAGCCCGATCGCGACCTACAGCACCACCGAGGTCAGTGCACCACCCCTTCATACGGGAGGAGGGGCGCACCCGAATTGGCTCGACGACATCGTCTTGCTGCGACTCACCGCCGACGTCCCGCCGACCATCGCTATCCCGCGACCGGTCTACCTCGACCGTCCGCAGCCCTTGCACCCGATCTACGGTTCGTCCACAGAGACGATCTTCCAGGTCGGCTACGGAGGAAACCCCGTTGGCCGCAACCGGCGCATGATGACCGGCGGGAACTACAGAGATTGGCTCTCCCACCCCAACACGAATCCGACGGACAATGACAATACATTTATTTACACATCCGATGTGCTCGGCCCTGGCCCCCACGGTACCAATATCGAGAACGGTGATTCAGGTGGTCCGATGCTCCTCAACAGCGAGGAAGGATTCCTTTTTGGCGGCCTCGGTTTCTGGGGACCGACGGGAGCTGCGACGTTCGGGCCCGGCACCGGTGGCCGCTCGCCGATCCGCTCCTGGCTCATCAGCCAGCTTCCAACGCAGCACTCTGACTTCGACGTCGTCAGCGTGACCGAAGGCGGTTGCACCGGGAGCGGCGGAGACCCAGTGGTGGCCGTCACGATTCAGAACAACGGCGTCGTCTCAGCCCACGCGTGGGTGGACGTCTTCACGGGGCTGCAATACGCTCCCTCGGTCGGGGACCTCGCGCAGATCTACCGCGACTCGGGTGTGCTCGCGCCCGCGGAGAAAAAGACGCTGTGGTTCACGATCGACAACGGATTCGAGTCCGGCTGGGTCGACGTCATCCTCGACACAACGGAGAGTGTCACCGAGCTCGACGAAAGCAACAATATCAGCTTCGGTAACCTCACGATGCCCGACTGCAGCTTCAACTAACGCAGGAAAACCCGCAGAGCGGTCCGGGGTTGGGTGGAAACGCAACACCCCGGAACCTTCGGTCCCGTTTCAGAAATATCTGGGAACGCTCGGCCAACCCCGGCAACTACCGTGGTCCGATGGCAATCCGAAATATTCCTATCCTCGCTCTTAGCGCGCCAACTTCGACACGAGATCGATAGTCGGATCATCGCAGCAGCCGCCGAACTTGTGGATATTACGCGTAGGAAGGTTATCTGATATGACAATTCGAACAGCGAATGATTTGTTGGGTGGAGTCGAGATGGCCCACGTACGCCGAAGCCTCTCGCGAGACTGCAGATGGGCATTTGCAGCGGCTTTGGCGGGCGCATTGTGTACCGCGTGCTCAGGCTCGCCGTCCTCGGAGGGGACCAGCGGAGCGTCCGAGGACAGCAGTGGTAGCTCGAGTTCAGGGGGCGCGAATACATCGAATTCCCCGATGCAGACTACAGCGGGAAGCTCGGAGACGATGGACGACGCCCCCGACGGCACGAGCACGAGTGGCGACACGGACACGGGCACGACCGGCGACACGGGTACGAG